>JAEUKG010001200.1 GCA_016794325.1 Myxococcales bacterium
AGGAAGATGGCGAAGCACAGCGTCGCGATCTCGAGGACGAGCACGTACCACGCGAGGCGCGCTTCGATGCGCGTCCACTTCTTGTCGATGCGCGCGAGCGGGGCGCCCCACGCGGCCTTGGGCCACTCCTCCTCCTCAGCTTCGGCCTCGGCTTTGGCCTCGGGCTCCGCGGTCTTCGCGGCCGCGGCGGAGTCGCCGTCCTTCGAGCGGGCCCACGGCGACGAGGCCTTGCCCTTCGCCTCTTTGGCGGCCGCCTTCGGGGGCTCGGCGGGCGCTTCGTCCTCGTCTTCGCCCTTCGCCTCGTCGTCGGCGGCGTCGTCGCCGGAGTCGCCGTCGTCGTCTTTCGACGCCTCCTTCGGCTCGTCCTTCTTGGGCTCGTCCTTCGACGCCTTCTTGGGCTCGTCCTTCGACGCCTTCTTCGGCTCGTCCTTCGACGCCTTCTTCGGCTCGTCCTTCGACGCCTTCTTCGGCTCGTCCTTCGACGCCTTCTTCGGCTCGTCCTTCGACGCCTCCGTCGACTCCCCGCCCGCGTCCCCCGCGCCGTCGTCCCCCTTCGACGGAGGACCCTTGGCGGCGCCGTTCTTCTTCTTGTCGTCGTCGGACATCGTGGCGAGAGTGTACTCAATGTGGCGGAGCGGGCGCACAAAACGCCGACGCGCCGCCCCCGGTGAAGGAGCAGCGCGCCCGCGGTCGATGATCGGCGACGGATCGGTCGATCTTTACTTGGCCGCGTCCTTCACCTTCTGGCAGAAGCCCGCGTCGATGGCCGAACCGCAGACCTGCGAGTAGACCTGGCCGAAGAAGGTCTGCCAGGCGGCCGTCTGGGCGGCGTCGGGGTTGAAGACGGTCAGCTTGCCCTTGGCGCGCTCGAAGGCCGCGCTGTCGGCGCCGCGGACGCGGCCGGTGAGGACGTCGCCGGCGTTCTTGCCGGTGCGCTTGAGGAGCTCGCGGTGCGCCTCCGAGAGGCCGTTGAACTTCGAGTCCGGGCCGACCTTGAAGACCAGGCCGCCGATGCCGATGCCGACCGGCATCGTGTTGATGTGCTCCATCTCCGGCGTCCACTGCAGCTGCTCGGAGGCGAGCGCGGGGGCCGACACGATGTCGATGGTGTTGTTCTTGAGCGAGGGCAGGATCTGCGGGACCTCGAGCGGCTGGCCCGAGACACCGGCCACGCGCAGGAGGGTGAGGCCCGTCTGATCGCCGGTGATGTAGTAGGGCTTGTGCGACTTGAGGTCGCCCGGGAGGCGGACCGGCTCACGCTTCGACATGATGTGCGCGACGCCGACGTCGCCCATGCCCACGATGCGGAAGCCCGCCTTCTCGAAGGCCGGGTTCACGACCTCGGGCATGAGCTTGTTGCGCGCCGCGTCGAGCTTGCCCCAGTCGGTGAACATGCCGGGGAGCTGGAAGGCGAGGATGTGCGGCCAGACCGTCGCGAGGCCGCGCGCGGTGACCGCGGCGCCGTCGAGCTGGTTGTTGCGCATCTTCGCGATCATGCCGGGCTCGTCGCCCTGGTTGCCGTTGTAGAAGATCTGCAGCTCGAGGGTCTTGCCGCTCTCCTCGAAGACGGCCTTGGCCCACGCCCCGAAGACGCTGCCCCAGAGGGACTGCTTCGGCGCGAGCGTGCCGATCTTGATGCAGGTGCCGGCGCCGCCTTCGCACGGGGTCTTGTCGTCCGCGAGGGCGAGACCGGCCGTGGCGAACGTGGCGAAGAAAGCAGCGCCTGCGAGCAACCTCTTTGCAAACATGGATCCTCCGAAGCTACACGGGTGTTCAGCGGTGACCGAACGACAAACTCGATCACCGAATGGACGGAGGGCTCCCCCGCCCCATTCATGAAGGCTCTATAACATCGCGCCGGGAGCGCGCAAAACCGGCCGGCTCATCTGAGGCGGTTTGAGGGAGGGCGCCCGCTCACCAGGCGCAGTCGGACATGAAGACCTTGCCGAGGGCCCGCTTGGCCTTCCGCTTGGCGATCGCGTTCTGGAGGCGGTAGCGCGGCTCGGTGTCCTCGGCCGAGAGGATCTCGTTCATGAGCTTCTCGTAGAGGGGCTTGTCGCCTTTGCTGCAGGCGTACGTGCGCGCGTAGTTGTAGTGGTGGAGGAGCACCTGGCGCTTCGTCTTGGCGAGCGCGTCCTCGAACATCTTCTGCGACTCGTCCATCTCCGCCATCGTCGACCGGGCGTGGAACGCGGCGACGCCCACCACCGCGCCGTGGTCGGCGTATTGGGGGGCGACCTTGATGACGTGCTCGAGCATCGTGACGGCGACGTAGACCTCGGCGACGTAGTCTGGGTCGTCCTTGAAGAGGTTCACCCGCGCGAGCCAGGCCGTACCCACCCAGTAGATGGGGTCGATGTCTTCCTTCTCGTCGAAGTGCTGCTCGAGCCAGGCCTTCAGCGCCGGCTTCTTCTTCTTCGCCTCGTCGAAGCCCTCGGCGTATTTGCCCATGAGCTCGATGCCGTAGGAGATCGCGCGGTCGAACGCGAGCTTCGCGCGCTTCTTGTGGTACTCGGCCTTGTCGTCCTCGCCGGCGACGATCGCGACCTCGTAGTCGTCCTGGGCGAAGGCGTAGGCGTAGCTCGTCCACGTCTTCATCAAGAGGTAGAGCGCGTCGGGGTTGTCGGGCCGCAGGCGGTGCATGCCCTCGAACTGCAGGATGCCCGCCGAGGCGGCGTTGCGCGCGAGCTCGTAGTCCGCGATGGTGTCGGCGGCGCCCGACGCCTCGCGGGTGGACTTGATCTGTCCGTCGGCGAGCATGCCCTTGATGCAGCCCATCTGCGTGAACGACAGGAAGGTGGCGAACGCGGCGACCGCGAGGGTTTTCTTCATCGCGCCCCCGTTCTACGGGGGGCTCCAAGGGGTGTCAACCACGGCCACGCGGGCGCGAGGGCGGCCGGCTCAGCGGCCGCCGGCGATGAGGACGCAGGCCACCCGGGTGCGGACGTGCGCGTCGGGATCGGTGAGGAGCGGCGCCGCCCGCGCCGACCGACCGAGGGCCGCGAGGGCGTCGGCGGCGCCGAGCCGGACGTGCACCTCGGGGGACGCGAGGTCTTGCTCGATCCAGGCCTGCACGCGGAGGTCGCCCGCGGCCGCGAGGTGGAGGCGGGCCCTCGCGGCGAGCTCGGCGTCGTCCTTCTTCCCGGCGACCGCCTCGAGCTCCTTGAGGGCCGCGTCGCGGTCGGACTTGGAGGCGAGGAGCTTGGCGAGCGCGGGCACGCGGACGAGCGCGTCGTCGTCCTTCGACGCCGCGCGCACCGCCTCGAGCACGTCCGGCCAGAGGGGCGCGATCGCGATCGCGTGGAGCCGGTCGCGCCGCGAGCCCTCGCGGATCGTCGTCGCGAGGACGCCGGTCGCCGCGCGCTCGAGCTCGCGATCGACGGGGGCGCCGGAGGGCGTGCGGCGCGTGATCGCCCCCGCCCCCGCGATGACGCCGGGGCCTCGGCCTTGGCCGAGGAGCACGCGCAGCGCCTCGCGGCCGCCCATCTCGAACAGCGGCGAGATCGCCCACGCGGCCGCGATGTCCTCGCGGACGGCGTCGTCGCCGGTGGTCCACAGATCGCGGAAGCGCACCGCGATGGACTCGGCGAGCACGGTGGGCTTCGCGTTGGGGCCGCGCTTGCCCGCGAGCTCGGCGAGCGCGCGTACGGCGTCGGTGCGGACCATCGGCTCCGGGTCGAGACGCGCCGACTCGGCGAGCACGTCGACGTCGGCGAGATCCCGCGCGCGCGCCGACGCCATCATCGCGCCGCGGCGGACGCGCGGGCTCGGGTCGAGCATCGCCTTGCGACGCGCGTCGCCGTCGTGCTCGCCGTGCAGGGTGCGGGCGCCGATCGCGCGCCACGCGTCGTCGGGGTCCCGCCACAGGTCGCGGGCGGCGCTCGCCGAGAGCTGCCCGTCCTCGTAGCGCGCGAGCGCGGCCTCGGCGCCGGCCGCGTCGTGGACCTTGCTCCGCTCCTTGAACGCGTCGTCGAGATCGACCGCGCAGGCGCGGAGATCGCGGAGCCGGGCGACCACGTCGTCGCCCTTGGCGGCTCCGAGCTCGTGGCTCGCGACGGCGAGCCCGATCTTGCGCGCGTCCTCGTTGGAGAGCTTCCCCGCCTTGTGCAGGCGCTGGAGCTCGGTCGAGAGCGCGCGGTAGTCCCCCCGCTCGGCGGCGCTCCGCGCGGGCGAGCCGCCGCATGCAGAGAGCGCGAGCGCGAGGGCAGCCAGCAAGAGACCGCGGGTCTTCACGACGGGCCATCCTACCACGACCTACACCGAGCGAGCCTCAAAGTGGCGCCCGGGGCGCTTGAGCGCGGGGCCGCCGAGGGGCAAGATTCGGCCATGCCCGCTCCCGCCTCGCTCGCCTCGCTCGCGCCCGCTCGCTTCACCCTCGGGCTCCTCCTCGCGCTCGGCGCCGCCGCGTGCTCCCAAGCGCCGACCACCCAGAGCGACGCCAAGACAGCCGACGATCCGGGCCCCGCGCTCGCCGACCTCTCGGGCCCCGCGGGCGCCCCCCGCGGGCGCGCGGTGCCGTTCGCCAAGATCAAGACCCGGACCCAGACGATCACCCTCGTGAGCCACGGCGGCGACGTCCGCTACCGGGTCGTGGGCGAGCGCGGCGAGGTCGTGGTCGCCGCCGCGACCCTCGACGAGCTCCGCACTCAGGCACCCGAAGCCTACGCCGTCGCGCGCTCGGCGGTCGCGGGCGGGCGCGGGGGCTACGTCGACGCGATCCTCGACGAGTCGGTGACGCGGCCGGCGCCGACGCCCGGCGCCGAGCCGGCGCCGAGGCGCTGACGCCCCGCGCGCTCACCGCGCGCGGTTGGGACGGCAGGTGGCGGACGTGCGGTGGACGTGCACCGCCATCTCGAACGGGATAGATCCGGCCCGGACGACGTAGTCGTGGCGGAGGGCGACCGCGGGCGAGAGGTGCTCCTTGCAGAAGGCGAACACGTCCGCGGGGTCGAAATACGCGAGGCCGTCGTCGAACGAGTCGACGTAGGTCGACAGGGCGTTGAACGCCAGGGTGCGCCGCGTGCGGCGGAAGAGCGCGGTGAGGGCGGCCGTCACGAAGCCCCACGCGTCGGGCATCGCGTGGTTGAACACGCCGCTCACGAAGGTGACGTCGAAGTCCTCGTCGAGCTCCCCGGCGAGGACGTCCCTCCGCTCGAACCGGGCGCCCGGGTGCTGCGCCCGGCCGAGGGCGAGGGCTGGCTCGACGAGATCGACCCCGACGTAGGTGCCGTCGAAGCCGAAGCGCTCGCGGAGCACGGTGAGCATCCGCCCCGACCCGCAGCCGAAGTCGAGGACCTTGGCGCCGGCGAGATCGACGCCTTCGGCGAGCACGCGGAGCCGGGCGTCCTGGCTCTCGCGATCGCGCCACTGCGCGGCTCCGGGGCCGTCGCCGTGCGCGGCCACGAGGCCGGCGTAGTGAGCCTCGAGCTTGGTGAGCTCAGAACGGAGGTGCGGTGGGAGCGTCGTGGACATGGTCGAAGTCGAAGTCGGGCCAGCCGCGCACGAGCACGGAGGCGGCGAGCAAGGTGGGATCGTCGCCCCAAGACTCGGGCGGAGGGTCGTGGGTGACGGCGACCGCCGCGTGGACGAACTCGGAGATGGCGCGCTCGAGCTCGGCCTCGGGCCCGTAGACGATCGACGTGAGGTCGGTGACCTCGCCCGGGCCCATCTGCTCGGTGTCGAGCGACTCGAGGCTCGACTGGCAGACCGTGGCCACCGGCAGGCCGAGGTAGCGCGCCTCGTATTTGGTGAGGCCTCCGGTGGTGATGCAGCCGAACGCGTCGGCGTAGCGGTGCGCGAGGTGCGGGAGCCAGCCGAACACCCGCGTCGGCTGCGGGAGCGCGGTGACCGCGCGCGCGAGCGCGTCGCGGCCGGGAGCGTCGCCGCGGAGCACCACGTCGACGGGGACGTGGGGGCCGAGCGCGGCGAGCGCGCGCACGAGCCGCATCGTGCCCCCCGAGGGATCGGCGGCGCCGACGGCGACGAGGAGGCGCGTCCCGAGCGGGCGGGCGCGGCGCAACGTGCGCAGGCTGCGCCGCAGGAGCAAGTAGTGGGGGCCGCGGAGGATGGTCAGGTCCTCGCCCGAGTAGTGGAGCGACTCGCCGCGCGCGGAGGGCGACAGGATGCACGAGCCGGCGGGGTACGACCGCAGCGCGGCTGCATCGTCGACGATGAAGAGCGGCGCGGCGCGGGGCGCGAGCGCGAGGCGCTGGAGGTAACCCTCGCCGAACGCGTACCCGTCGACCACCACCCGCGAAGCTTGGACGGCGGCCGCGAAGGCCGAGACCACCCCCGCGTCGTCGGCGGTGCCGGTGCGCGGGTCGAGCGGCGCGACGGCGATCTTCGCCTCCGACAGGAGCATCCGCGCCTGGGTGCCGAAGTGGCCGACGAACACCGGCGTCGCGCCGAGCTCGGCGGCGGCTTCGGCGAGGCCCACGCAGCGGCTCACGTGGCCGAGGCCCGTCGTTTCGTTCCCGTCGCATCGAAAGAGGATTCGCGTCATGTTGCACCGGCCTCCGCGCCGACGAGACCCCACGAGAGCGGCGTGCCGCGCTCGACGTCGCGGGTGGCGCGGCGGCCCACGACCTCGGGGAGGTGTTTGGGCGCGAGGCCGGCCCCGGGCCGGATCGCGCGGACGTTCTCGCGGGTGAAGACCTCCCCCGCGGCGATGGGGGCGACCGCGAAGAGCGATCGGCGGTACTGCCGGCTCGCGAGCTCGGCGGGCGACGGCGCGTAGCTCACGCACCCGAGCGCGGCCTCCGCCGCCCGGACGTCGGCCACGAGCGCCGCGAGCTCCGCGGGCTCCATCGAGAACGCAGAGTCCGGACCGCCTTCGGCTCGCGAGAGGCAGAAGTGCTTCTCGACGATGTTCGCGCCGAGGGCGACCGAGGTCACCGCGACCACGGAGCCGAGGGTGTGATCCGAGAGGCCGGTGACGCAGTCGAAGCGCTCGGCGAGGTCGGCGAGGGTCCGGAGGTTCGCCTCCGCGACCGGCGCCGGGTACGCGCTCGTGCACTTGAGGAGCGCGATCGCGACGTCCGCTCGCGCGCCGCGCGCGGCGGCGACGGCGTCGCCGATCTCCTCGAGCGACGCCATCCCGGTGGAGACGATGAGGGGCCGACCGGTGCGCGCCGCGCGGGCGACGAGATCGAGATCGACGAGCTCGAACGAGGCGATCTTCAGCGCGGGGACGCCCAGCGCGTCGAGGAGATCGACCGCCGCGCCGTCGAACGGCGTGGAGAACAGCGGAAGATCGAGGGAGTCGGCGACCGCCTTCAGGCGTGGGTGCCACTCCCACGGTGTGTGCGCTTCGGCATAGAGGTCGTAGAGGGTGCGGTCGCGCCAGGGCCCCGCCATCTCCACCGTGAACGGCGGGCGCGCGAGGTCGAGCGTCATCGTGTCGGGGGTGTAGGTCTGGATCTTCACCGCGTCGGCGCCCGCGTCCTTGGCGGCGCGCAGCACGCGCTCGGCGTGCTCGAGCGAGCGCCCGTGGTTCGCGCTCATCTCGGCGACGATCAGCGCGGGGTGGCCCGGGCCCACGGTGCGTCCAGCGAAGCGGATCGCGCGGCTCATGAGGCGATGGCCTCCAGCCACGGCTCGAACGGGAGCGCGCCGCGCCGCATGATCCAGGTGGCCTCCTCGGGGCCGACCTGGAGGAGGGCGTCGAGCGCCGACAGGTAGGGGACGAAGCCGGGCGCCTGCACTTGGGCGTAGGGCACCGGCTCGTAGCGTTGCACGTAGGTCGCCACGCCCGAGAGCGGGAAGACGGCGTCCTCGACCATGTAGCCCACGGAGCCGCGCGCGGCGTGGTAGCGCTTGGCGCCGACGGCGGAGAGGATGCTCTCGAGGCGCGCGGAGCGGGAGCCGCGCGACCCCACCTCCGAGCTCGTGGTGATCGCGGCCCGGACGTCGTAGAGCTCCATGAGCTCGCGAACGAAGGCGATGTTGAACGCGGCGAGGCTCGGGTACGGGCGCGCGAGCCAGGCCTCGACGCGGGGGAGCACGAGGTCGAGGTACGGCGCGCGCGCGTACGCGTGGCGGAGCATCGCGGGGAGCTTCTTGGCGACCGCGTCGACCATCACCCGCGCGCGATTGTACGAGGGCCGCTCCTCGGAGCCG
>JAEUKG010001237.1 GCA_016794325.1 Myxococcales bacterium
ACCTGGAGGTGGAGCGAGAGCGGGTTCAGGATGTTCTTCAGGTCGTGGGAGATCCCCGCCGCCATCTGCCCGAGCGCGCGGAGCTTCTCGGTGCGCTGGAGCGTCTCCTCGGTGGCCCGGAGATCGGCCCGCACCTTGGCCTCGCCGATCTCGCGCTCGATCGCGGGCGCGAGCCGCGAGAGGTGGTCTTTGAGGATGAAGTCGTGGACGCCGAGGCGCATGCACTCGACGGCCGTCTCCTCCCCCACCGCTCCCGAGACGATGATGAAGGGCAGATCGAGCTCGGCCTCCCGGACGACCTCGAACGCCTGACGCCCGTCGAAGCCCGGCATCGAATAGTCGCACAGCACCACGTCGCAGCACCCCGCGCCGAGCGCGGCGGCGAGGCCCTCGCGCGTGTCGACGCGCTTGTGCTGCACGTCGTAGCCGCTGGTCTTCAGGTGCCGGACGAGGAGGAGCGCGTCTGCGTTCGAGTCGTCGACGATGAGGACCTTGAGGGATTTCATGGGGAGCGAGGCAGGCGGTTCAGCTCGAGCCAATACGCCGAGAGCTGGCGGACGACCTCGTCGAACTCCTCGGAGTCGACGGGCTTGCGGACGAAGCTGTTGGCGCCGAAAGCATAGCTCCTTTCGAGATCCGACGCCTCGTCGCTGGTCGTCAGCATGACGATGGGCACGAGGCGGGTCCGCTCCTCGGCCCGCACCCGCCTCACCACCTCGAGGCCGTCGAGGCGCGGGAGGTTGATGTCCAGCAGCACGACCGCCGGCAGGCCGTTGTCGGGGTCCAGCAAGAAGTCGACCGCCTCGAGGCCGTCGGCCAAGACCACGATGCGCGCGCTGATTCCGGCGCGCTTGAGCGCGCGGAGCATGAGCTTCTGGTCGAGGGGGTTGTCCTCGACCAAGAGCATGAAGCGGCCGGCGTCCTCCATCAGGGCACGGCCCCCGCCGGCTCCTTGGGCCCGGCCGCCCGGCGCAGCGTGCGCAGCCGCACCCCCCACGCGACCATCGCGATGCCGAAGGCGAGCCCGTACCCGCCCATGACGACGCTCAACGCGGGCGTCGCGAACGGAGGCGTCACGAGCAGCATCACGCCGAAGACGACGGACACCGCCCCGGCGAGGATCCAGTAGGTGGAGCCCACGATCTCGGCGCGGATCCGGCGCGCGAGCCAGATCTCCACCACGCCGGCGCCGATGGCCGCGACCCCCGCCACCTTCACCACCTGCCCGTGCGCGAGCCCGAGCCCGAGCACGAGCACGAGGCCCGCCGCCCCGGCGACGAGGCCGCGGAGCCCGAGGGCCGCGCCGTGCCGGCGCGCGCCGAGGGCGATCCAGAGCGTGACCAGGCCGTCCGCCATCGCGTACACGCCGAAGCCGAGCGCGACGACCGAGAGCGACTCGTACGGCCACACCACCACGACGAGCGCGAGCGCGAGCGCGAGCGCGCCTCGCACCGCGACGGCATGCCAGTAGCGCACCAGAGTCGTCCCCATACCTTTCGAGGGAGGGAAGCATCGAACGGGCCAACGACCGCTCGCGCCTTCCTGCGAGCCCGGCGGCGCGAGTGCGCGCGAGCGCTGCGCGAGCTCTGCAGGGGCTGCGCACCGGCTGAGCCGCCTCGAGGGAGTGCTTCTTGCTATGCTCCGCGCCCATGAGCCCCAAGAACCTCCTCGTGCCCGTCGATTTCTCCGACACCTCGGAGTCCGCGCTCAACTACGCGATCGACCTCGCGCGCACGCTCGGCGCGAAGGTGACGGTCTTGCACGCGTACGAGATCCCCGTCGTGGGGCTGCCCGAAGGGGCGATGGTGCTCACCGCCGACGTCGCCGGCCGCATCATGACCGCGTCGCAGGCGGCGCTCGACGCCGAGATCGCGAAGCACAAAGACGACGGCGTCGCGATCGAGGCCGTGCTGAAGAGCGGCGATCCACGCGACGTCGTGGTCGAGACGGCCAAGGAGCTCGGCTGCGACCTCATCGTGATCGGCACCCACGGGCGGCGCGGGATCGCGCGCGCGCTCCTCGGCAGCGTCGCCGAGAGCGTGCTCCGGACCGCTCCGGTCCCCGTCCTCGCGATCCGTGCGGGCACCGGCGAAAAACGCTGACTTTGCGCGCAAACGCAAATTTTGCGCCATTCGCCCGCGCTTCCAGGCGGATTTGACGGGATTCTGCGCGGCGCGGGCGTTGCAAGCGCGGTCGGCATGAACGACACCCCGCGCAAAGGCCGCATCCTCGTTGTGGACGACGAACCGTCCGCGCGTAGCGCGCTCGAGAAGCTCCTCGCTGGCGAGGGGTATTCGGTCGCGTCCGCGGGAGACGGCGTGGAGGCGATGGAGAGGCTCTCCGAGGTCCCCGCCGATCTCGTCCTCACCGACCTCAACATGCCGCGCATGGACGGGCTCGAGCTGCTCACCAAGGCTCACGAGGTCACGCCCGATCTGCCGATCATCATCGTGACGAGCGCGCAGGACGTCGGCACCGCCATCAAGGCGATGCGCGCCGGCGCCGCCGACTACATCACGAAGCCGGTCGACTTCGACGCCCTCCTCGTGGTCATCGAGCGCGCGCTCGAGCACCGCGACGTCCGCGTCGAGGCCGAGAACCTCCGCCGCCAGCTCCGTGAGCGCGACGCCGAAGGGCTCCAGGGGCTCGTGGGCGCGAGCCCGGCGATGCAGAAGGTCTACCGCGTCGCCAAGCAGGTCGCCGCGTCGCGCGCGACCGTCCTCATCACCGGCGAGAGCGGCACCGGCAAGGGCGAGCTCGCCCGCGCGCTCCACATGCTCTCGCCGCGCGCGAAGCACCCGTTCGTCTCGCTCCACTGCGCGGCCCTCGCCGAGTCGCTCCTCGAGAGCGAGCTCTTCGGCCACGAGAAGGGCGCGTTCACCGGGGCCGACAAGCGGCGCCCGGGGCGCTTCGAGCAGGCCAACGGCGGCACGCTCTTCCTCGACGAGGTCGGCGAGATCCCGGCCCTCACCCAGGTGAAGCTCCTCAAGGTGCTCCAGGAGCGCACCTTCGAGCGCGTCGGAGGCAACGAGCCCATCAACGTCGACGTGCGCCTCATCGCCGCCACCAACCGCGACCTCGCCGCCGACGTGCGCGCCGGCCGCTTCCGCGAGGACCTCTACTACCGGCTGAACGTCGTCCACATCGACGTCCCGCCGCTCCGGCTCCGCGGCGGCGACGTGCTCGTCCTCGCGAACCACTTCCTGCGCAAGTTCGCCCTCGAGAACCACAAGCGCATCGACGGCTTCACCGACCGCGCGCGCGCCAAGATCGTCGGCTACCGTTGGCCGGGCAACGTGCGCGCCCTCGAGAACGCCATCGAGCGCGCGGTCGTCCTCGCCGAGGGCACCCAGATCGACGAGGGGGACCTCCCGTTCGAGGCGGCGCCCGAGGCCATCGGCGGCGTCCGGATCCCGGGCTCCACGATGGGCGAGATCGAGAAGTACGCGATCCTGAAGACGCTCGAGGCCGTGGACGGATCGACGTCGCGCGCCGCCGAGATCCTCGACATCAGCGTGCGCACGATCCAATACCGCCTCCACGAGTACGGGCTCGCGGGCAAAGACAAGCGCCCGAACGCGCACGACTGATTCGGGCGCGACCGCGTCGCGGCTCTCGAGCGCTCGTCCCCGTCGCCGACGGGGCCGAGCCGCGCGCGCGCCGAGCCGCGCTCGCGCATGCGCGCGGCGCGCCTCGCCCCCTCCTGGTCGACGGCCCGAGC
>JAEUKG010001216.1 GCA_016794325.1 Myxococcales bacterium
TAGGCCTCGCGGTTGAGCGCCGCGAGCGCGTCGACGTCGGCGGGCGTCGCGCGGCGGACGCGGAGCGCGGGGCCGTCGCGGAGCGCGGCGCGCGGCGCGAGGGTGTGGGGCGAGAGGGCGGTGGTGGTCATGGCGGGCCTCACCACAACCCTTGCGGTGAGCGGGCGCGCGGGCAAGCGAGGCCACCGCGAGTTGGCTCGCGCGACACGCGTCCGTCACCCGGGCCGCCCCCCAGGCCCCGTCGGCGCGGCGCTTTCGCGAAGGATCCCGCGGCTCTGCCGACAAACCCGCGAAACCCGTAGCGTGATACCTTGACCCTCTTCGCTGGACCAACCGATCGAGGACGCCATGACGGACAGCATCGAGTCGCGCCTGAAGGAAGATCGCCGCTTCGTGCCGCCGGACGAGTTCCAGAAGCGCGCGCACGTGACCTCCCACGCCGAGTACACCGCGATGTACCGCCGCTCGCTCGACGAGCCGGAGGCGTTCTGGCGCGAGCACACGCAAGATCTCGTGTTCGACAAGACCTGGGACCGGTTCCACGCCTGGAAGCTGCCCCACGCGACGTTCTTCGAGGGCGCCAAGCTCAACGCGTCGGTGTCGTGCCTCGACCGCCACCTCGACGGGCCGCGCCGCACCAAGGCCGCGATCGTCTTCGAGGGTGAGCCGGGCGACACGCGGACCCTCACCTACTTCGAGCTCCACCGCGAGGTCGTGCGCCTCACCGCCCACCTCGCGGACCTCGGCGTGAAGGCCGGGGATCGCGTCACCATCTACATGGGGATGGTGCCCGAGGCGATCGTGGCGATGCTCGCGTGCGCGCGCCTCGGCGCGACCCACTCCGTCGTCTTCGGCGGGTTCTCGGCGGAGGCGCTGCGCGACCGCATCAACGACTGCCAGGCCAAGGTCCTCCTCACCCAGGACGCGGCCTGGCGGCGCGGGAGCGTGGTCCCGCTCAAGCAGATGGCCGACAAGGCGCTCGAGGAGTGCCCGACCATCGAGAAGGTCGTCGTCTACCGTCGCGTCGGCGACGCGCGCGCCCACGTGACGATGAAGGAGGGCCGCGACGTCTGGTGGGAAGACCTCATGGGCCGCACCGCCTCCGCCGCGTCGCTCGAGCTCGCGAAGAAGCCGCCGGCGCACGACGCCGAGCACCCGCTCTTCGTGCTCTACACCTCGGGTTCGACCGGCAAGCCCAAGGGAGTGCTCCACACCACCGCCGGCTACCTCGCGGGCGTGCACGTCACCACGAAGTTCGTGTTCGACATGAAGGACTCGGACCTCTACTGGTGCACCGCCGACATCGGCTGGGTCACGGGCCACAGCTACATCGTCTACGGGCCGCTCTCCTGCGGAGCGGCGTGCCTCGTGTACGAGGGGGCGCCGAACTTCCCCGACTGGAGCCGCTTCTGGCAGATCATCGAGAAGCACGGCGTCTCGATCCTCTACACCGCGCCCACCGCGATCCGCGCCTTCATCCGCGCCGGCGACGAGTGGGTGCAGAAGGCCGACCTCTCGAGCCTCCGCCTCCTCGGCTCGGTCGGCGAGCCCATCAACCCCGAGGCGTGGACCTGGTACCACCGCGTCGTCGGCGGCGGCCGCTGTCCCATCGTGGATACCTGGTGGCAGACCGAGACGGGCTCGATCCTGCTCACCACCCTACCCGGCGCTTGCTACTCGAAGCCCGGCTCCACGGGCCTGCCGATGTTCGGCGTCGACATCGCGGTGGTGAAGGACAAGGGCGAGGACTGCAAGGCGAACGAGGGCGGCAAGCTCGTCATCCGGCGGCCGTGGCCGTCGATGGCGCGCACCCTCTTCGGCGACGACGAGCGGTACAAGGCGGCCTACTGGTCCCAGATCCCGGACGTCTACTTCACCGGCGACGGCGCGCGGCGCGACGAGGACGGATACTTCTGGGTCGTCGGGCGCATCGACGACGTGCTCAACGTCTCGGGCCACCGCATCGGGACCGCCGAGATCGAGAGCGCGCTCGTGAGCCACCCGATCGTCGCCGAGGCGGCGGCGGTCGGTAAGCCGGACGACCTCAAGGGCCAGGCGTTGGTGGTGTTCGTGACGCTCAAGAACGGCGTCACGGCGGACAAGAACGCCAAGGACAAGCTCGCCGAGCACATCGACAAGGAGATCGGAAAGTTCGCGCGCCCGGACCAGATCCGCTTCACCGACGCCCTGCCCAAGACGCGCAGCGGCAAGATCATGCGGCGCCTCCTCAAGGAGGTCGCGAGCGGCGCCACCGAGGCCAAGGGCGACACGTCGACCCTCGAGGACCTCGGCGTGCTCGCGAAGCTCCGCGCCGACGAGGACTGAAGAAGGAGGGCGCCCCCAACATTCGTTGGCCAGCCAACGAATTTCGGACGGGCGCCGCGCGAACGGCCCCCACCCGGAGCGGTCCCTCCGAAATGGGGCCGCTTGCTGCCCATTTCCGCGCGCGGGGGATCCGCCAGGGCTGCCCATTTTCCCCGCGCGCGGATCCGCCGGGGCCGGATCACCGGGCCGCGCGCGAAGAGGCCCGGGCTCGTCGGCGCGTCAGCCGTTCAGCAGCGGCGCGCTTCGCGGCGCGCTCAGGCTCCCCCAGCGGAGCCCGATCACCATGCGGAGGAGCCCGTCCATCCATCGGGTCGGCAGGAGCCGGAACGCGAGCAGAGCAAAGTGCGTCGAGAACGGAACGACGTAGCGGGCGCGAGGTCGCCTGCGCTCCGAAGCGTGGACGATCGCGTTCGTCACGACCTCGGGCCCCGCCGCGGTGCGATCGAACTGCTGCCTCACCTCCTCGGCCCGCGCGAGGACCCCCGCGTACGGTGACCGGCTGGCGCGGTAGCGCTCGAGCACGTCCATCGCGCGGTCGCCGAACTCGGTGTGGATCGCGCCCGGCTCGATGAGCGAGACGTGGATGCCGAACGGCGCGAGCTCGTTGCGGAGCGCGTCGCTCAGCGCTTCGACCGCGTATTTCGTGGCGTGGTACGCGCCCATGAGCGGGAAGGTCACGCGGCCGCCCATGCTGCCGACGTTGATGATGCGACCGCGCCCACGCGCGCGCATCTCCGGCAGGAACGCGCGCGTCATCGCCATCAAGCCGAAGACGTTGGTGTCGAACTGACCGCGCAGCTCGTCGTCGGTGATCGACTCGAGCGGTCCGACGTGACCATAGCCCGCGTTGTTGACGAGCACGTCGATGCCGCGACCATCGGTCGTGCCGAGGACGTGCGCCCGCGCCTCGACGATCGAGTCCTCCCTCGTGACGTCGAGGACGAGCGGCTCGATTCGGCCACCCGCGCGCGCGGCCTCCTCCACCAGGGAGCGGAGGGCAGGCTCGCGCCGTCCCGCCGCGAAGACGAGGTGCCCGCGCGTGGCGAGCTCGAGAGCCGCGTGACGGCCGATGCCGGAGGTTGCGCCGGTGACGAGAATGACTTGCTGCTGGCTCATGGGATCCTGGAGGAGGTTGGGTGGAGGTTGAACGGGAGCGCTGGGCTGGAAGGCGTGCGCGTGGGGCACGTCGGTGAGAGCAGGGGCGCGTGGACGGGCGCGGGGAGCGGGGAGCGAGGAGGTGGGTGCCCGGGCGGGTCGGGAGCGGGGAGCGGAAGCCGGGCGATGGGAGCGGAAGGGGCAGCCGTATCGGGATGAACGTTCATTCCTATCGGAGGTGGAGGGGTGCGGACGCAGGCGCGGGCGTGTGCAAGACGAGGGCACGGGCGCTGGTGCCGCTGCGCGCCCAGGCCTCCGCCCGCGTGGCTCAGCGCCGGATGGCCTCCCAGCAGCACTCCTCCGCTCGAAGGAGCGACTCCGGGGTGAGCGGGAGCCGCCCCTCCCGTGCGGCTCGGACGAGACCGGTGAAGGCTCCCCAGACGAGCGCGCCGAGGAGCATCGGGTCGAGCGGCTTGACGACTTGGGCCTCGATCGCGTTCTGGAAGAACACGAACGCCGGCGCGAGGACCGCCTCCTCGACCGCGCGGCTCGTGGCGTCGAGGTACGGCGCGTGGTGGTGGAGCTCGAGGAAGGCGAGCTCGGTCGGGTGCGCGAGCGCATAGACCGAGATGCGATCCCAGAAGAAGTGGAACTGGGCGCGGGGAGGCGAATCGAACGGGAACGCGTCGACGATGGCGGCGCCGAGCGCCTGCTTCTCACGCTGATACAGCGCGTTGACCAGCGCCTCTTTGCTCTCGAAGTACCGGTAGATCGTGCCTGCACCGACCTTCGCGCGCTCCGCGACCAGCGGGACCGCGGTGCCGTGGAAGCCGCGTTCGGCGAAAAGCTCGAGCGCTGCGTCGAGGATGGCCTCGCGCTTGTCCGGCTTCTCGTGGGGGGTGACGGTGGGGAGCATCGAATGAACGTTCATTCTATGTGCTCCCGTTCCGCCGCCGTCAAGGCGCATGCAGAGGATTTTCGACCATCCACGGGGGCTCGCCCGAATTCGTGGGCTGGTCAACGAACCATCGCGGTGTACCTCCGCCGCGAGTTTCGCTGGCTGAGAGCGGCTGCTGCACTGGGAAGGGGTCGAGGAGGCGACGACCCTCGACGGATTGGCCATTCTTCCCCCGAATGTTGTGGGCCCAACACGCCACCTAAGGGGGGAGCGATGCGGGTGACACATTCAGGCTCGCTTGGGTGCCAGTTGAGCCAGTGGCACTCTTGCGGTGTTTCTCTCATGTCATCCATGGGATGGGATGGCGCATCGTGTGTCACCTGCTCACGGGAGCCGCCTCCGAATTGAGCCGCAGTTGAGCCAGGCGTGAGGGGAGAAATCCCCCGCTGTGGCGTAAGAAGAAGTCAGTCCCCATGTCGCCGCGCCCCCTGACCTACCCCGACAGCGTCTTCGTCGGCCGAACCATCGGCGCGAAGTACCGCGTCACGCGGGTGCTCGGCGTCGGCGGAATGGGCGTCGTCTGCGAGGCGCGCCACCTCGAGCTCGACAAGCGCGTCGCGATCAAGATCACCGGTCGGCACGGCGCGCACAGCGGCGAGGCCGCCGCCCGCTTCCGGCGCGAAGCTCGCGCGACGTCGGCCGTCGAGAGCGAGCACATCGTCGACGTCTTCGACGTCGGCGTCGACGACACGCTCGGTGTGTACATGGTGATGGAGGTCCTCGTCGGCGAGGATCTCGCGTCGCGCCTCGACCGCGAGGGGCGGCTCGACGTCGCGACCACCGTGCGCCTCGCGCACCAGCTCGCGCGCGGCCTCGGCAAGGCTCACGCGGCGCGCGTCGTCCACCGCGACATCAAGCCGGGCAACGTCTTCCTCGCGAAGCGCGACGACGGCGCGATGCTGGTGAAGCTCCTCGACTTCGGCGTGTCGGTCCACCTCGACGCGCACCCCGGCGACTCGTGGGACGGGACGACGCTCGGCGGCCGCGGCGCCGGCCCCGTCGGTACCCCCCTCTACATGTCCCCCGAGCAGGCCGAGGGCCTCCCGTCCGTCGACGCTCGCAGCGATCTCTGGTCCGTCGGCGCGATCCTCTTCGAGGCGCTCGCCGGGCGGCCCCCGCACGAGGACCGGGGCGCGTTCCACGCGAACCTCGTCGCCATCCTCTCCGAAGATCCGCCGTCGCTCTCCGAGGTCGCGCCGTGGGTGCCGGCCAAGCTCGCCCGCGTCGTCGACGACCTCCTCGTCCGCGATCCCGCCGCGCGCATCGCCGATTGCGCGACGCTCGCGGCGCGGCTCTCGGCGGCGGTCCCCAACGTCTCCGCCGACGCGTCGCAGCCCACCGCGGTCATCGTCGCGAGCACGCCCGACCTGTCGTCGATCGCCGACGAGCTCCCGAGCGACCCCACCCTCATCGCGCCGTCGGCCCACCTGCGAGGCGCCCTGCCGGCGCCCCGGGAGTCGAGCGGCCCCCGGCTCGCGGCCCCCAGCGCCCCTGGCACCGCCGCGGCCGAGACCCTCGAGATCCGCGCGATGGCCGCGGCTCAGGCCGACTCGTTCTTGCGCGCCGCGCACCCCTCCGCCATCCCCGCGCCGCCGGCGCCCGCGCCCCCCGCGGCGCCCACCCCGCGCAGCCCGTCCTCCACCGCCGCGGTGGTCGTGCCCCAAGCTGCGGCCTCGTCGACGATCGCCCCCGCGATCCTCGTCGAGCGCCCCGCGATGGTCGCCCCACGGCGCGTCTGGCCGCTCGTCGCGTTCGCGTTCGGCGTCGCTGCGATCGCGGCCTTCGCGAGCGCGATGACGATCAGCCACGTGCGCGCGGGCCAACGGCACGTCGCGACGAGCGCCCCGATCGCGGCTCCGGACCTCGAGTCGGCTCACGCTCCGATGACCGACGCGCCCAAGGTCGACAAGGTCGACGCGCCCAAGGTCGACAAGGTCGACGCGCCCAAGATCGACGCGCCCAAGGTCGACGCCCCCAAGGTCGACGCCCCCAAGATCGACGCGCCCAAGGCCGACGCCCCCAAGACCGACGCGCCCAAGGCCGATGCGCCGAAGACCGAGCGGCGCGTGCCGCCGTCGGCGTCGGGCTCGGCGTCGGCGCCCGCGCCGATTCCCGTGACGCCGCCGGCTTCGAGCGGCGGCGACCTCTCCCCGTACTGAGGAGCCCCGCGGACGTAGCTCCGAACGCCGCGGCAACCGGCGAGCCTCCCCGAGTCGGCGACCGCGCGCGCACACCGACGACGTCGCGCAGGACGACGTCGAGCACGACGACGTCGCGCGCCGTCGCGTGACGTCGCGGGGATCCGCTGGAGAGCGCGCGCTGTTCTGGGACGTCGACCCCACCGGCATGGAGGGGATCCATCCGCGCCGCGCGCGTACAATGGAGCGCGATGTCCTACGGCTTCCCCCCTCCCCCTCCCTACGGCACGCCGCCCGGCGGTCCGGGCTACTACCCGCCCCCGTTCCAGCCCATCGATCCTCGGGCCGCGGGGGCGCGCAGCTCGGCCACGAACGGGATGTGGATCTCCATCGTCTCGTTCGTGCTCTGCTGCGGGCCGGCAGGCATCGCTGGTCTCGTGCTCGGGATCCGATCGCTCCGCTTGGCCAAGGCCGCGGGGATCCCCGCCCCGGGGCGAGCCATCGTCGCCGTCGTGCTCGGGAGCCTCTCGCTCCTCACGTTCTCCGGCGCGATCATCGGCGGCCAGATCAACGAGCGCAACGCGCGCAAGCAGCACGAGGCCGCGAGCGCCCGCATCGGCGCGAAGCGCGAGGCGGCGACGCTCGACGCCAAGACCGCGTGCGACCTCGTCGAGGAGCGCGTCTACGCCGACGGCTGGAACAACAAGAGCCGCGGCCTCCTGAACGGCGTGTCGTGCCCGGGCGCGTTCGAGCAGAAGGGCACGCGCGCCACGCTGCGCGACGTGCGCCTCGACTTCGGCAGCGACAAGCCCGTCGTGAGCGCGTGCTTCGCGAAGAGCCAGCGTTGGTTCATCGTCGACCTCAACACGTCCGGCGCGTGCGAAGAGGTGCCGATCCCGAACGTCGCGTCCGACGAGGACGAGAAGAGCGCGCGCGAGGCGTACAAGACCCGCGCGCAGACGGCCTCGCTCGGCGTCGTCACCGCGTCGCTCACCAAGATCCGCGACGACGCGAAGACCCACCCGCGCGCCGAGCAAGCGTGCGACGCGTCCCGGATCGCCAAGCTCACGGGCGACGCGGCCGAGACCAAGGTGATGGCCGCGGACCTCGACGCCCTCGACGGCCAGACGCACACGAAGGGCACCACCAAGCAGTGGTCGTTCTTGACCCACGAAGCGATTGGTGAGGTCCTCGACACCGCCAAGACCGAGTCCACCCGCGCCGCGGCGGCCAAGCGCGTCCGCGAGGGCGGCCCGCTCCTCGTCGTCTACCAGTCCGAGGAGCGCGACTGGCCGCTCGTCGAGACGAAGGCCGGCAAGCTCGAGTTCACCGGCGGCTACTTCGAGGGCTGGATGACGCTCTACGCCGTCGAGTCGGCCGAGCCCCTCTGCATGACGAAGCTCGAGTTCGAGAACCGCTCGAAGATCAAGTTCTACAAGTCGCGCTACTCGAGCGGGCAGAGCGCCGCGCAGTCGGCCGCGGAGTCGGAGCTCAAGGGCCTCTTCCACGACCAGGCCTCGGCGCAGATGCGCAAGCTCGGAGGCGGCAAGCTGAAGCTCGGCTACAAGGTCCTCGAGTAGGGCTCAGGCCGCGCAGGATCCGCAGCGCGCCTCACGCCCACGCCCGCGCGCTCCCTTGGCGAGCGGGCGGCGGCACGTCGCGCAGAAGCCGATGTCGCGCGCGCACGCCTCGCAGTAGAAGATGCCCCACTTCTCGAACGCCTCGAGCCGCGGGTCGACGTCGCAGTGACCGGGGGTGTGGCAAGGCCGCGGCTCTCGGACTCCGCAGCCCGCGCAGACGCACAGCGGGTGTTGCTGCACGAGCTTGGTGAGCTCGTCGGTCACGCCGCCGAACGGCGCGAGGCCGCTGCCTCGGCAGAGCGGGCACGCAGTGGCGAGCCGCGACTGCACCGCCGCGCGGATGAACTCGCTCTTGTTGGGCATCGCGTCGAGGAGCGCCGCGAGATCGGGCTCCACCTTGAACGCGACGATCTGCTTCGCGGGTCGGGGCTTGCGGGGCACGGTAAAACGAAGTCTAACACGTCCGCCGGCCCCGCGCGAACGGCCCTCGACGCTCGCCGGAGGCTCGCGCGAGACCCCGCGCCTACTCGGAGCGCCAGTCCTTCTTCAGGTCGGCGACGACCTCGTCGATGACGGCCGCGCCCATCGCCGGGTTGCTCTTCTTCCGCAGCCCCGACTCTCGGATCTGACCCGCCGACTCGACCGCGGGCGGCAGCGCGCTCGTCGCGCTCGCCGCGCGCTGCGGCGAGGTGGCCGCGCCGGTCGGGCTGGGCGCCGCGGGCGGGAGGCTCTCGCGGGGCGGGTACTCCATCGGGGGGGGAGGCACCGTGGGCACCTCGTGCTTCGACGCTGCGGGCGCCGGCCCCGACGTGGGAGAGAGATCGTCGAGCGTCGGGCGTCTGCGCGCCTCTTCTTGCTCGAGCGCGTTCATCCCCCGCGCGGTGTTGTCTGCCGGCTTCGCCATCTCGGCCTAGTAGGATGCCTGACCTCCGTCCGCTTCGCACCCCCTCGGAGAGAGATAGGGGCGCGCTTTCCCTACATGGTCAGCCGTCAGGCCAGCCGCGAGCGCACCTCGGCGGGGAGCGCTCGCTCGGCGGGCGCGCCGCGGAGGAGCGGATCGAACGGCGCGCTCGAGAGCGAGTGCCAATACAAGGTCGAGCGCCCGCGTCCGACCTCGGCGAGCGCGGCGGCGAACGCCTTCTCGGTGTAGGTCACGTCGAGCGCGAGCCCGTGCGCGCGCGCCGCGGCGTGGGCCGAGGCGCCGGCCTCGGTGGCGTGGCCGTAGCCCCGCCCGACCCACGCGCCGTCGATCGCGATGCGCTCGGCGACGGCGGCGGGATCGGCGCCGACGAGCGCCGCGGTGCGCGACGCGAGGAAGCGCGTCCCCCAGTCGACGACGAACACCGGCCGCGCGACGGAGACGCCGATCACCCGCGTCCGCAGCCGCTCGAGCGCGAACCCCACCGCGAGGCCCGCCGCCGTCCCTCCGGAGCCCGCCGCGACCACGCACACCTCCGGCTCCTCGCACTCGCCGGCGCGGATCTGCGCCGCGAGCTCGCGGGCCGCGTCCACGTAGCCGAGCGCGCCGAGCGGGCTCGACCCGCCGAGGGGGACGATCTCGGCGTCGGGCCCCCAGGCGGCGAGGACCTGGAGCGGCAACGAGCCCTCCCACGCGGGGATGACCTCGACGCCGAGGCCGACGCTCGCGCGGAGGTTCTTCGCGGCGTGCTCGGTGCGCGGCTGGCTCGTGATCACCGCCGTCACCGCGAGCCCGCGCGCCCGCGCGAACACCGCCGTCGCGAGCACGTGGTGCGAGCCCGCGGCCCCCATCGTCACCACGCGCCGCTTGCCGCGCGCCTCCGCCCGGGCGAGGAGGTACTCGAGCTTGCGCACCTTGTTGCCGCCGTAGACGGGCGAGGCCGCGTCGTCGCGCTTCACCCAGAGGCCCGGCGCGCCGGCGACGCGCTCGACCGCCGTCGGGAAGGCGCCGAGCGAGAGCCGCGGGGGCGCGCCGCCGCTCACGCCAAGCCCCGGGATTTCATCCCCTTTTCGGAGATCGACCTCACGCCGGCCTCCGCGAAACAATCCCGAAACCCGATGGACGGGAAAACGCTTCCCGGCGGCCCGAGACTGGGCTTCCATGGCCGTCCCCGACGCGCCACGAGGTCACGCGGACCATGAAAAAGATCGAAGCCATCATCAAGCCCTTCAAGCTGGACGAGGTCAAGGACGCGCTCAGCGAGGTGGGCGTGCAAGGCATGACCGTCACCGAGGTGAAGGGCTTCGGGCGCACGGGGGGCAAGAAGGAGGTCTACCGCGGGTCGGCCTACGTCGTCGACTTCGTACCGAAGGTGAAGATCGAGGTCGTCGTCCCGGACGAGCTCGTCCACGACGTGCTCGACGCGATCGAGAAGAGCGGGAAGACCGGGCGCATCGGAGACGGAAAGATCTTCGTGAGCCCCATCGAAGAAGCGGTGCGCATCCGCACCGGCGAACGAGGGCGAGACGCCATCTAGGCGGCCGCCAACCACCATGAGGAGAGCGTGGAGATGAAACCGAAGGATGTAATCGAGCTCGCCAAGAACAACGACGTCAAGTTCATCGACCTGAAGTTCATCGACTTCCCTGGCGTCTGGCAGCACACGCAGCTCCCGGTCTCGCGCCTCGAGGAGGCGATGTTCGAGGACGGGGTCGCGTTCGACGGCTCGTCGATCCGCGGCTGGCAGCCGATCAACGCGTCGGACATGATCATGATCCCCGACGCGACGACGGCGAAGCTCGACCCGTTCTTCGCCCACCCGACCATCAGCCTCGTGTGCTCGGTCTTCGATCCGATCACCAAGCAGCCCTACTCGCGCGACCCGCGGCACATCGCCAAGAAGGCCGAGGCCTACGTCCGGCAGACGGGCATCGCCGACACCGCGTTCATGGGCCCCGAGGCCGAGTTCTTCCTCTTCGACGACGTGCGGTTCGACCACACGAAGCCGAACGAGGGCTACTACTTCCTCGACAGCGTCGAGGGCGCCTGGAACACCGGCCGCGAGGAGTTCCCGAACCTCGGGTACAAGACGCGGCCCAAGGAGGGCTACTTCCCCACGCCCCCGACCGATACCCTCGCCAACGTGCGCCAGGACATGATGCTCGCGCTGCAGGAGTCGGGCATCGAGGTCGAGGTCGGCCACCACGAGGTCGCGACCGGCGGTCAGTGCGAGATCGGCGTGAAGTTCAACACGCTCCTCACGTGCGCCGACCAGCTCATGTGGTTCAAGTACATCGTCAAGAACATCGCCCGCAAGCACGGCAAGGCGGCGACGTTCATGCCGAAGCCGCTCTTCGGCGACAACGGGTCGGGCATGCACACCCACCAGTCGCTGTGGAAGGAGGGCAAGCCCCTCTTCGCCGGCGACGGCTACGCGGGGCTGTCGCAGCTCGCGCTCCACTACATCGGCGGCATCATCAAGCACTCGAAGGCGCTCGCGGCGTTCACGAACCCGACGACCAACAGCTACCGCCGCTTGGTCCCGGGCTTCGAGGCCCCCGTCAACCTCGCGTACTCGAGCCGCAACCGCTCGGCCGCGGTGCGCATCCCGATCACCGGCCCGTCGCCGAAGACGCGCCGCATCGAGGTCCGCTTCCCCGATCCGAGCTGCAACCCGTACCTCGCGTTCAGCGCGATGATGATGGCCGGCCTCGACGGCATCCAGAACAAGATCGACCCGGGCGATCCGATGGACAAGGACATCTACGCCCTGTCGCCCGAGGAGCTCAAGGACATCCCCCACATGCCGGGGAGCCTCGAGGAGGCGCTCGACGCGCTCGAGAAGGACCACGAGTTCCTCCTCCGCGGCGACGTCTTCACCAAGGACGCGCTGCACGAGTGGCTCGACTACAAGCGCACCAAGGAGCTGAACCCGATCCGCATGCGGCCCACCCCGCACGAGTTCTTCCTCTACTTCGACATCTGAGCTGCGCGCCGGCCAACGGCCGGAGCAGAAGCGGCGAGCGCGCTCCGTGCGCGCTCGCCGCGCTCTTTTGGGGGACGAGCGCGCGCCTCGGTCGCGCCCGGCGCGAACCGCGGTCGCGCTCTGGACTTTCACTCGTCGTCGTCGAGATCGGCGGCGCGGACGCCGAGGCGCGCGCAGAGTCGCTGCAAGAAGCGACGGCTGACACCCGCGGCCTCGGCGGCGCGCGTCACGTTGCCGCCGGTCTTGCGGAGCATCGCCTCCACGTAGATGCGCTCGAACTCGCGCGTCCACGCCTCCCGCGCCTCCTTCAGCGGGAGCGACAGCGGCACGATCGACTCCGCGCCGGGCGGGAGCACGGGCGCGCTCGTCGGCGGCGGCGGGGCCACGCTCGCCCCGGTCGAGGGGCGGGCCTGGCCCATCGCGACCGCGCGCTCGATGAAGTTCCGGAGCTCGCGCACGTTGCCCGGCCACGAGCGCGCGGCGAGCTGGGCGACGAACGCCGGATCGAGCGGCGCCTTCTGGCCGGTGAGGCGCTCGAAGAAGCGGTTCGCGAGGATCGCGACGTCACCCTCGCGATCGCGCAGCGGCGGGATCGCGACCTCCACCACCGCGAGGCGGTAGTAGAGGTCCTCGCGGAAGGTCCCGTCGTTCACGCACTTGGCGAGCGACCGGTTCGTCGCCGCCACGACCCGCACGTCGACCGGGACCGCGGTGCTCGCGCCGACGCGCCGCACGGTGCGCGTCTCGAGCGCGCGCAGCAGCTTGGGCTGGAGCGACAGCGGCATCTCGCCGATCTCGTCGAGGAACAGCGTGCCGCCGGCGGCCTCCTCGAAGACGCCCTTGCGGTTCGACACCGCCCCCGTGAAGGCCCCGCGGAGGTGGCCGAAGAGCTCGCTCTCGAAGAGGTGCTCGGGGATCGCCCCGCAGTCGATCGGCACGAACGGACCGGCCGACCGGCTCGAGAGCGCGTGGATCGAGCGCGCCGCGACGTCTTTGCCGGTGCCGGTCTCGCCCTGGACGAGGACGGTGGTGTCCGTCGGCGCCACCCGCTCGAGCACGGCGTAGAGGGCCCGCATCTCGAGGCTCGCGCCGACGAGCTCGCCGAGCTCGGTGCGCTCGGAGATGGCGACGAACGTGTTGTCCTCGCGGGCGTCGACCCGGAACGCCGATCCGCCGAGGCGAACGACTGTTCCGACCGGAATATCCGCCTCGTGGATACGGACGCCGCCGATGTAGGTGCCGTTGGTGCTGCCGGCGTCGCGGAGCCGGAGCGCGCTCCCAAGCGCTCGGATCTCCAGGTGAACTCGGGAAACGGTGGGATCGGCGAGGACCAGCGTGCAGGTCGGCGCGCTCCCGACCTTGGCGCCGGTCGCGGGGAGGTGAGCGCGCGCGCCGCGCGCGGGCCCTTCGAGGACGACGAGGTCGACGGAGGGGACACGGAGCTGCGAGGGCCCCCGCCCGACCTTGCGCGTCTCGTCGAGGACGAATTCGCTCATTCCCATACATTACGTCAAAAAAGGCGACGGCCCGAGCGGCTTTGTGCGGCGCCGCGAGCCCTCCCCCCCACCCACGTTCACTTCTTGTAGGGGTTCGGCGGCGGCGACTCGGGCCCGGTCTCCGTGGGGGCGGCGGTGGGGCGCGCCGTCGCCGCGCTGCGGACGACCTTGGACGTGGTCGGCGCGCTGCGGGCCGACGAGGCCGCGGGCGCGGACGACGACGACGCGGCGACGGGCGCCGACGCGGCGCCGACGGCTCCGCTCGTGGCGCTCGCGGTGGTCGACAGCGCGATGGTGACGGTGGTGGCCGGGGGGCCGCTCGCGCGGTCGGACTGCACCTTGAGGAAGATCCCGCCGCCCACAACGACGGTCACGACGAACACCCCGACGGCGATGAGCGGCAGCGGCGAGCGACGCACCGGGATCGAGCGCGACGAGACGACGTTCGTGTGGGCCGAGACGTCGGCGAAGGGCTCGACGGCCGGAGCCGCGCGCACGCCGCTCGCGAGCGTGCTTCCAGAGACGGCGGGCGACGAGCCCGCGGGAGCCGGGGCGACGGCCTCGCGCCCGAACGAGGGCGGCGAGATCATCGGCTGCGTCGTCGACACCTCCGGCGGCCCCATCGGCTGGGTCGTCGGCACCCCCTGGGTCATGGCGCCGTCGGTCATCGGCACCGTGCTCGGGACGGCGGTGGTGGTCGGCGGCGGGAGGACGACCGGGCCGATCTGATCGAAGGCGTTGCTCGGCATCGCCGGCTCGAGCGAGAGCCGCGCGCGGAGCTGCTTCTTCCGCTCCTCGAGGTCGGGACCGGCGGCGGCGCGCACGAGGTCGGCGACGTCGCTGTAGCTGGCGACGAGCCCCGCGCGCACCGCGGCCGACTCGAGGGCCTTGGCCATCGCGAGCGCGGACTGGAAGCGTTGGTCGGGCGACTTCGAGAGCGCGCACGAGAGCACCGGATCGAGCGCCTGCCCCACCCCGCCGGCGATCGAGCGCTCGAGCGCCTCCGGCTGGTGGTTGAGGACCCGGTTCATCGTGTCGGCCTCGTGCTCGCCGCGGAAGAGGCGCTTGCCCGTGAGCATCTCCCAGAGCACGACGCCGAGCGCGAAGACGTCGAAGCGGCGGTCGATGCGCTGGCCCCGGATGTATTCGGGCGCCATGTACGCGAGCTTGCCCTTCAGCGCGCCGTCGCTCGTGCTCTGCCCGCTCCGCCGCGAGAACTTGGCGACGCCGAAGTCGGTGACGCGCGACACGCCGTCGCTGCCGACGAGGATGTTCTGCGGCGAGACGTCGCGGTGGACGAGCCCCACCGGGTGCCCGGCCTCGTCGGTGAGCTCGTGCGCCGCGTGGAGCCCCGCGAGCGCGTCGAGCGCGATGCGCACCGCGACCCCCGGCGGCACCGTCACTTGGCCTCGCGACGCGGCGACGAGGATCTCCCCGACGCTCGCGCCTTCGATGTAATCCATCACGAGGTTGATCGACGCGTCGGTCACCTCGATGTCGCGAACGTCGACGACGTTGGCGTGGTGAATCATCGACGCGAGGCGCGCCTCGGCCAAGAACTCGCGCCGGAACTCCGCGTCGTCGAACAGGTGCGGGTGCGGGCGCTTGATCGCGACGAGCTGGCGAAAGCCGAGCGCACCTTTGACCGTTCCGACGTACACCGTCGCCATGCCGCCGGACGCGAGCTTGAGCAGCGTCTCGTAGCGCGGCGTGCTCGAACGATTGCCGACGGCCATGGGTGCGCCCACAGCGTATCAGAATTTCCCGGAATAACCCCCGACAGCGCCGCCGGGCACGACCGCCGCCCTCGGCCCCGTGTCTCCGCCCCAATTCGTGAACGCGATGCCCAACACCGCCGTCGCCACCCCCGCCACGCCGCTCACCAGGAAGAGGCCGTTGGTGACGTTCTGGAAGGTGGCGCCGTCGCGGCCGAGCGCCGTGCAGCTCTCGGGTCGCCCCGGCTGCGCGCACTGGTCGTCCTCGAAGCGGGTGTGGAGCGAGCGCGTGTGGAAGGCGGCGACGGTGGCTCCGCCCGCGAGGAGCACGGTGGCGCCCGCGCCGATCCAGAAGATCGTCGGCGAGAGGCCGGAGCGCGGGACCGGGATGTCGACGGGCTCCGATCGCCGGCGGTTGGACGCCGACGCGCTCGGGGCGGGCGCGACGCTCGCCGACGGAGGAGGCGGCGCGGTGGCGCTCGCCGAGGGCGGCGGCGGCGCGCTCGACGGCGGCGCGACCACCGCGGGAGGCGTGAGATCGAGGACCTCGCTCGCCTTGACCTCGACGAGCCGCTGCTGGGTCGTGTCGTCCACCTGGTAGACCACGGTGTGCTGGCCCGCCTTCACCCACGTGGCCTTGTCGCGCTGGAGCGGCGCGCCGTCGAGCGAGCCGAGGCACCGCGACGCGGCCGGGCACACGAGGCGGACGCGGCCCGCGCGCCCGGCGAAGCGCTCGCGGGCCTTGGGCACGACCGTCTTGAGCTGCCCTTCGAGCGGGCCGCGCTCGCTGCGCGCGAGGAGCTCCGAGCCGATCACCGGGTCGTCGGCGAGGATCGCCGCGTCGATGGCAGCCCCGAGCGCGACCGCGCTCGGCGAGGCCTCGTCGGCGGCGGCGAACTCCTGCGCCGCCTTGGCGTAGTCGCCGCGCTTGTGCGCGACGAGCCCGCGGTCGTACGCGCTCTTGGCCACGTCCTGGGGCGACTGGGCGATCGCGGGGACCACCGCGAGGGTGACCCCCAACGCCAGGAGCGCTCCGTACCGACGCGACATTCGCCGGAGGGTACCATAGGTCGGCGCCCCCGGTGGCGTCGCGCCAGGAGGCGTGAGCGGGTCGAGGCTGGGCACGTGAGCCACGGCCGCTACTGGGTCTTGATCGTCCCGAGGCCCGGCACGACGACGGTGGACTTGCCGTCCTTGCCTTGCTCGACCTTGACGCCGCCGGCCTGCGCCTTCTGGGTTCCGTCTTTGTTGACCTCGCCCGAGACGACGTTGCCACCATTGTTCACGACGCCCTTGGACCCGCCGGGGCCGGTCTGACCGGCGACCGTCGAGCCCGCGCTGTTGATGACCGCGGCGCTCGCGCCGCCGCCCGTGTTCGCCTGCACGGTGGTGCCGCCCGCCTGCACCGAGGCCGCGCCCGGCGCGCCCTGGGCGTTGACCGACCCCTGGCCGCCCTGGACCGTCACCGACCCCTGGCCGCCTTGGGCGTTGACCGTCGCCTTGTCGCCGCCGGTCGTGACGACGACCTTGGCCTTGTCGGGCTCGGCGCCGGGCTCGTCTTTCTTGGTGCAGCCGACGGCGAGGAGGGAGACGGCGAGGGAGGCGAGGAGCAGCTTGTTCATTGTCATTTCCTTTCGACGATTCAAACGAAGATCTCATCCACACGTGAGGTCGTTCATCGGCACTTGTCGGTGCACGAGCAAGCGTGCCCGTTGCACGTGCAGCTCTTGCCGGAGCACGAGTTGCTGCAGAAGAGGTCGCTGGCGCACTCGAAGATGCAGTTCCCCCCCGCGCATCCAAATTCGCATCGAGGTGCCCCGGGCTCACACACGAACGTGCACCCCCCGCCGCTGCATGTGCCGGTGCACGTGGATCCCGACTTGCAGACGAAGCGGCAACCGCCCTGCGGGCACCCCGTGGAGCAGGCAGCCGAGTTGCACTCGCAGCTCTCGCTCGTCTCCCCCGGAACCGGGGCGCAAGCGCGGACCGGGGCGCCACCGTCGCCACCGTCGCCGCCGCTCCCCGTCTCCGCACCGCTGTCTCCGCCGTCGACGGCTCCGCTCCCGACGTCCCAGTCGAAGAAGCACGCCGGCGCCGACGCCGCGATCGCCGTGCCGGCGGCCGCCGCGAGCGCGAGCGCGATCCAAGGTCTCCGAGGCATCACGGTGCCCATGGTAGCCGCTCTCGGCGGCGCGCGTCGAACATGCCTCGGGAGGGTCGCGCGAGGGCGTGCGTTTCTTTCGGCGGCATGGGGCCGGAGGGCTCGATCCACGGTCCGTGCCGGGCCGAGAGCGCCGTTTTTCCGCGCGTCTTGCGCGTCGGTGCGTCGCCGCCGACGCGGCGTTTGCGCTCCGACGGGGGCCCGCGCGACGCCCACGACGCGCAAGCTCGCGCGTTCTTCCGGAGATCTCCCGAGGTCGGCGGAGAGCACGCGGAGGCACGCCGGGTGCTCTACCCCGGTGGCGCGGCGACGGACGCCGCTCACCTTGGAGGCTCCTTTCATGAAGCGTATCGCACTCTCCCTCGGTCTCATCGTCGCGTCGGCCACCCTCGCCCTCACCGGCTGCACCGCCGAGTCGACCTCCAAGGAGGACAAGCAGGTGGTGTCGGGCAAGCTGGAAGGACAAGGCGGCACGTCGACGAAGAGCTTCCTCGCGGGCGGCGTCCAGATCACCCCCACGCGCGTCATCGCTCACCAGCTCGGCGCCAAGGGCGTCGTCGGCAAAGACGTGATCTCGGCGGTCGGCGCCGACGGCTCGTTCCGCCTCGATCTCGATCGCGGCGCGAGGTACGTGCTCGAGGTCGACAAGGGCGGCGCGGGCGCGATCGTCGGCTTCCACGACAAGTCCGGGAAGATGGTCGACGTCCTGCCGGTCGCGAGCTCCACCGCGGGCAAGGCGCAGGTGGACGTGGGCAAGGTGCACGTCGCCTCGAGCGGCGGTGGGGCGGCGGTGGAGGTGAGCCCCTTGAAGTCGTTCGACGAGGCCGACCTCACCGGTCTGCCGCCCGTCGATCACACGTGGTTCGTGAAGGCCGACGGCTCGATCGCGTCGGCCGAGGAGGCGCTCAAGGCGGCCGAGGCCGCGCTCAAGGAGGCCGAGAAGGCCGTCGCCGACGCGCAGTCGGCGGCGCAGAAGGCGGCCGACGAGGCCGCTAAGGCGGCGGAGGCCGCCAAGGCGGCGCAGGGCCAGAAGTAGTCGCGCCCCGAAATGACGTCGACGAGCGCGGCCGAGGGCTCGCGCTCGTCGATGTCGGCGCCCGCCTCGTCGGCGTCCGCCTTCCGATCAGCTCGGGCCGATCACTTCGGGCCGGGGAAGCTCTTGCACGCGCCGTCGAACGTCTCGAGCGCCTGCTTGAGCGACTTCGTGAGGTCGCCCTCGCAGATCGAGCTGAAGGTGCCGTTCTTCCCCGCGAGGCCGACGAAGCTCCGGAGGCGGGTCGCCTCGATCGCGTCGCCGAACGACGAGGTGCACTTGCCCGGGCCCGCGCCCGCGATGACGGCGGTGGCCCAGCGGCCCTTGCCCTTGGCCACGGTGTCGAGCATCGACGCGTAGTCGGCGACGGGGACCTGCGCGACCTTGTCGCACGAGTCGTCCTCGATCTCGAAGTTGTTGTCCTTGCGCGAGCAGTCGTCCTCGTCGCTCAGGATGACGACGGCGAGGAGGGCGTCGTCGCGGAGGAAGCCCGCGTTGGTGCCGTCGGCCACGCGATCGTTGAGCGCGAGCTTCAGCGACTCGAGCGGCATCTCGACGCTCGGCCCCTTGGTCCCCACCTTGGCGAGGCACGCGAACGTATCGGCCGGCTTCGTGTCGGTGCGCTCGATCCAGCGGCGCGTGACGTTGCACGACTTGGTGTTGCGGAAGGCGCCGTTGTCGCCCTTCTCGCTCTGGTTCATTGGCGGGAAGCCGGCGATCGGCGGCTTGATGGTGTACGCGACGTCGCGGCCGGTCGTCGTCACCGCGATGCGGTAGTCGAGCTTCGCGCCGCTCTTGGTCTTGTACTCGTCGAGCACCTTCACGAACGACGGGAAGTTCGACGCGAGGTTCGACTGCTCTTCGCCCATCGATCCGGAGTCGTCGACGACGAAGACGAAGTCCATCTTCTGGCACTCGCTCGACCCCTCGGGCGGCGGGGTGTTGCCGCTCGAGCCGAGGTTGTTGCCGCCCCCGCTCGCGTTGTCGCCGCTCGACCCAGGGCCGGTGCCGTCACCGAAGCCGCTGTTCGTGCTGGACGATCCGCACGCGATGGCGAAGAGAACGAAGGGAACTGCGACCGAGGCCTGGAGCAAGCGTGAGCGCATGGGCGACCGTGTTAGCAGGACGATCCACCCCTGCACCCTGGGCCTGCGACCGAGGGCGCAAATGAGACGCGCGCGCCGTGAAAAAGGCGCAAGGCGAGCGGAACGATTACCGTCCCATCGAACGAAACCTGCACTCCGCACGGATTCCAGCGCTGGCGGTGTAGGCGGAGCACCCACCGCGCCTCACGGGGCTCTCACGCGCCGGAGGGGTCGATCCCCGCCCGCGCCATCATCCGATAGAGGGTGCTCCGCGAGACGCCCAGGGTGCGCGCGGCCTCGCTCAGGTTGCCGCGCGCGGCGCGCACCGCCGCCGCGACCGCCTCGGCCTCGCTCTCGCGAACCGAGCGCACCACGGGCGCCGGCCGCGAGCGAGCGACGAGGAGCTCGGGGAAGTGGTCGCGCTCGATCGCGCCGTCGGCGAGGCACAGCGCGTGGGCGAGCGCGCTCTTCAGCTCGCGCACGTTCCCCGGCCAGTCGTGATCCTCGACGTGGGCGAGCGCGGTCGGCCCGAGCTCGGGCGCGGGCATGCCCTGCGCCCGCGCGAGATCGGCGAGGAGCGCCTCGGCGAGCGCGACGCGATCGCTCCGCTCGCGGAGCGGCGGGAGCCCGATGCACGCGCCGTGGATCCGGTAGAAGAGGTCGCTGCGGAACGCGCCGCTCGCGACCATCGCCGGCAGGTCGCGGCAGGTGGCGCACACGAGGCGGAAGCTCGCCTTGCGCGCGGTCGCCTCGCCCACCCGCGAATACGAGCCGTCTTCGAGCACGCGCAGGAGCGTCGCCTGGAGCGCCGGCGTCATCTCGCCGATCTCGTCGAGGAAGAGCGTGCCGCCCTCGGCGGCCGCGATCTTCCCCTCACCGCCGCCCTGGCGCGCGCCGGTGAACGAGCCGGGCGCGAAGCCGAAGAGCTCGCTCTCGAGGAGCTGCGGCGACACCGCGCCGCAGTTCATCGCCACGAACGGCCCCGACGCGCGCGGGCTCGCGGCGTGGATCGCGCGGGCGAAGAGCTCCTTGCCGGTGCCGGTCTCGGCGAGCAGGAGCACGGGGACGGTGGTGGGCGCGAAGCGCGACGCCAGGCGCTTCGCGGCCTCGATCTTCGGGTCGTCGCCGATCACGCCGTCGAGCGCGGGGTGCACCGCGACGCGCGCGCTCGGCGCCGGCGACGACGGGCGGCGCGCCGAGGCGCCCGGCAGCGGATCGAGGTACGCGACGATGGACAGGACGCGGCCGCGCGACCCGAGGATGGGATCGAGCACGAGCCGGTAGCGAGCGCTCCGCGTCTCGAACACGGGCTCGGCGCTCCCCGAGAGCGCCTCCGCGGCGAGATCGGACCAGCCGACGCCGAAGAGCCGCTCGACGGTGAGGCCGGCCTGGGGATCGACGCCGAGCGCGCGCGCGGCGCGGAGGTTCGCCCGCCGCACGAGGCCTGGCGCCTCGAGGAGGAGCGCGGGCCCGGCGCAGCGGTCGAGCATCCGCTCCACGACCCGCGCGCCGCCCGCGATCGCCGCCGCGTACGCGCTCGCGCGCAGGGCGCTCTCGAGCGACGCGCCGACCCAGCGGACCGCGGGCGCGATCGCCCGGTCGTCCTCGGCGACGTCGCCGGTGACGTCGAAGACGCCGACCACGTCGCCGTAGGGATCGACGATGGGCGTCGCGTAGCAGAAGAGCGCGTGGTTGGCGCGCTCGTAGTGGGCGCCGCCGATGACGGCGACGCTGCGACGCTCGGCGATCGCGGTCCCGATGGCGTTCGTGCCGCGCGCGCGCTCGTGCCAGCGAGCGCCGGGGACGAGCCGCGACTCGACGGCGCGCGACTCGTACGAGGGCGCGTGCGCTTGGACGATCACGCCGTCGTCGTCCGCGAGCACCATCACGACCCGGCGGCGAGCGAGATCGGCCGAGGCCTCGGCCGCGAGCGCGTCGCCGTCGCCGCGGAGCGCGGCGAGCCGCGCGCGCCGATCGCCGAGGTCGTGATCGCCGACGCCCTCCGGATGGGAGGCGCCTTCGGCGGCGGCGCCGAGGTCGGCGACCCGACGCCACCGCGAGAGCAACGGATCCGACGCGACCGCGCTCGGCGCGAAGCGGCCCGCGTGGAAGTCGCGCCACCGCGAGAGGGGCACGGCGTCGAGGCGGAGGTTGGCCGGCGCGCTCACCCCACAAACGTGTCACATCCGAGCCGCGACCTCCACCCGCACGAGCGCAGAATCCGCGAGAAAAGAAGCCGCGTCATCGACTGTCGCGTTTCGATACGCAGTGGACATGACGCGCCGTGTCGGCTGCGCCGCGGCCCTGGGAACTCCGCGCTCGGGGCGCTCGCCGCGCGTGGCTCGCCGCTTGCTCAGGTGCGGTCGCGTCAACCACCACGGAGGATACTCATGGTCTACGTCCCCCCGAACCAAGACGGTTCCAAGGTTTCGTTCCGCTCGCGCTACGAGAACTTCATCGGCGGCGACTGGGTGAAGCCGAAGCGGGAGAAGTACTTCGAGAACGTGTCGCCGGTGACCGGCAAGCCGTTCTGCGAGATCCCGCGCGGCACCGCCGAGGACGTCGAGGCCGCGCTCGACGCGGCGCACGCCGCCAAGGCCGGCTGGGCCAAGACCTCGGTCGCCGCGCGCGCGGCGGTCCTCAACAAGATCGCCGACCGGCTCGAGCAGAACCTCGAGAAGCTCGCCGTCGCCGAGACGTGGGACAACGGCAAGCCGGTGCGCGAGACGCTCGCGGCCGACCTCCCGCTGACCATCGACCACTTCCGGTATTTCGCCGGCTGCATCCGCGCCCAGGAGGGCACGGTCGCGGAGCTCGACGACTCCACCGTCGCCTACCATTTCCACGAGCCGCTCGGCGTCGTCGGGCAGATCATCCCCTGGAACTTCCCGCTGCTCATGGCGGCGTGGAAGCTCGCCCCGGCGCTCGCCGCCGGCAACGCGGTGGTGCTCAAGCCGGCGGAGCAGACCCCGGCGAGCATCCTCGTCATGATGGAGCTCATCGCCGATCTCCTCCCGCCCGGCGTCCTCAACGTCGTGAACGGCTTCGGCGTCGAGGCGGGCAAGCCCCTCGCCTCCAGCCCGCGCATCGCCAAGATCGCCTTCACCGGCGAGACGACGACGGGCCGGCTCATCATGCAGTACGCCTCGGAGAACCTCATCCCCGTCACCCTCGAGCTCGGCGGCAAGTCGCCCAACATCTTCTTCGACGACGTCTTCGCCAAGGACGACGACTACGCCGACAAGGTGATGGAGGGCTTCGCGATGTTCGCCCTCAACCAGGGCGAGGTCTGCACGTGCCCCTCGCGCGCCCTCGTGGCGAAGAAGATCTACGGGCAGTTCACCGAGCGCGCGGTCGAGCGCGCTCGCCGCCACACCCCGGGAAATCCGCTCGATCCGAAGACCACGGTCGGCGCGCAGGCGTCGTTCGACCAGCTCGAGAAGATCCTCGCCTACATCGACATCGGCAAGAAGGAGGGGGCGAAGGTCCTCACCGGAGGTCAGCGCGCGGACCTGGGCGGAGCGCTCTCGGGCGGATACTACGTGACCCCCACCGTCTTCCAGGGCAACAACAAGATGCGCGTCTTCCAGGAGGAGATCTTCGGCCCGGTGGTCTCGATGACCTCCTTCGAGGACTTCGACGACGCGATCGCGATCGCGAACGACACCCTCTACGGCCTCGGCGCCGGGGTGTGGACGCGCGACGTCAACACCGCCTATCGCGCCGGCCGCGCCATCCAGGCCGGACGGGTCTGGACCAACTGCTACCACCTCTATCCCGCC
>JAEUKG010001245.1 GCA_016794325.1 Myxococcales bacterium
CCGCTTCGATCTGCGCGTGCTCGGGCCCCCGCGCACGGCCTCGCCGGACGCGCTCGGCGAGCTCTTCGTGGAGGCCGCGGGCGGCACGTCGGTCCCGCTCTCCGAGGTCGCGAAGATCGAAGAGACCGAGGGACCCACCCAGGTGCGGCGCGAGGCGCTCACGCGCACGGTGCGTGTGGAGGTGAACCTCCGGGGCCGCGATCTCGTCTCGTGGGTCAACGAGGCCCGCGCCAAGGTCAAATCGCAGGTGAAGATGCCCACCGGCTACGAGGTCACCTGGGGCGGCCAGTTCGAGAACTTCGAGCGCGCCCAGAAGCGCCTCGGCATGGTCGTGCCGATGAGCGTCACCATCATCGTCGGGATGCTGCTCTGGATGGTCCAGAGCGGCCGCTACGCGAGCGCGGTGTTCGCGGTCGTGCCCTACGCGCTCATCGGCGGGTGCCTCGGCCTCGTCACTCGCGGCCTCTCGTTCAGCATCCCCGCCGCCGTCGGGTTCATCGCCCTCGCCGGCGTCTCGGTGCTCAACGGGGTCGTCATGGCGGCCGACGTGCAGAAGCGCCTCGACGGGGGAGCTTCGCTCGACGACGCGGTGCGCGAGGGCGCCTCGCACACGATGGGCGCCGTGCTCGCGACCGGCGCCGTCGCTGCGCTCGGCTTCTTCCCGATGGCGATCGCGACCGGCGCGGGCGCCGAGGTCCAGCGCCCGCTCGCCACCGTCGTCATCAGCGGGATCGCGTTCTCGACGCTCCTAACGCTGTTCTTGCTCCCAGGCGTGCTCAAGATCACGCTCGCGGGCTACCGGCCGGACGCGGAGCCGCTCAGCATCCCCCCGCCGCCGTCACGCGGCCACCATCACTGAGCGGCTGCGGCCACCACGCCCACGCCGGTGGGCGGGGGCTCACAGCTCACTTCTTGGCGCCGCCGCCGAAGAAGTTCGGGAAGATCCCGCACTGCCCGTTGAACGGGCGGCTGTCGTCGGCGCAGATCACCGCGCACTGGCCGGTGCCGATGTCGACGAGCTCGTCGGCGTCGCAGTCGTCGTCGGTGAGCACGATGGGCTTGTTCGGGTCCTTCTTCGGCGGGTTGGGGCCCGGCGGGTTGGGGCCCGGCGGGTTCGGGGCCGGCGGCGCGTCGCCCTCGAGGGAGACGACGTATGCATAGTGCATGTACTTCTGGACCATCGCCTGGGAGACCCAGGCGTAGCCCTTGTCGCCCCACGACGTGCCCCAGCTGTTGTGGATCAGGTACTGGCGCCCGCCCGCGACGTCGCGGTAGCCGCTCATGACCACCGCGTGGCCGCCGCTGATGGCGCTCCAGTCGGGGATCACGTAGTTCTTCATCTTGCTGTTGGTCCACGCGCGACCGTCGATCTTCATCGCGATCCAGAGCGAGTTGCCGCTCGCGAGCGCGGTGACGATCTCGTCCTCGTTCGGCGGCTGGGTGGTGAGCCGCTTGATGGTGCGGAGGCCGAAGGGGGCGTTCTTCTCGGCGGCGGTGAGCTTCTTCTGGATCTCGGGGTCGCTCTTCGCGGTGCCGACGCGCACGCCGTAGGCGTCCTCGCACTCGTCCGGGTACGGGCTCGGCTGGATGAGCTTGCAGAGCTCGGAGTGCTTGACCGGCCAGGTGTCGACGGTCGTGACGGACTTGCCTAGCGTCTGGTCGCCAGCGACGGCCATGCTCGGCTGGCCGTAGTAGCTCCACACGTGCGAGGGCGACGCCGTGCCTTGGCGCTTCATGCGCTTGAGCTGGTTGTCGATGGTGGTCGAGAGCGAGAAGGCGGTGCACGCGCCGACCATGCCCTGGTCCTTGACGGGCCCCTCGAGGCCGTCGGCGCGGTGATCGACCGTCGACGGGAGCTGGTCGCCGTCGAGCTTCACCGGCCCGTCGGCGCCGGGGGCGCCGCCGGCCTTCTCGCCGCCGGGCTGCGCCTGGCCGGGGAGCATCGGGCCCTTGCGCATCTGGAACATGTTGGCGGGCACGATGGGCCGCTGCTTCAGATACAGCTGCCGCGCCTGCATGTACTTCGACTTCCGCGGCGACATGTACTGCTTCGCCTTGGTGATCGGGGTGTACTGGTGGCACTCGAGCCGCACCCAGATGCCTTGCGCGACCTCCATGGGTCCACACGCCTTCGGGTCGCGCTTCTTGATGTCCTCGAGCTTCGCGATGTTCACCGGCTCGCGGGCATCGACGCCCGGGTTCACGTGCGAGAGCAACCCGCCGAAGCGGCTGCTCCCTGCCGGCGGGGGGGCGGGGGTCGGATTGACGGTGGGCTGAGCCGGCGTCGCGGGCGGAGGCGACGGTGGCAGGACGGCGATCGTGCGCGCGGGCGGGGGCGACGCCGGGGGAGGCGGCGCGGCCGGCGGGGGAGGCGGCGGCGCCGCTGGACGAGGAGGTGGGGGGTTCGCGGCGGGTTGACCACCTGAGCCGCCTCCTGCGCCACCGTTGATGCTCACCGCGCAGGCCGAGAGGAGCAGCGCAGTGATCGAAGCGTGTAGGACGTGCCCTTTGGTCATGACGAGAAGCCTCCGCGTCGGAGTTCGACGAGCCGAACCTCGAGGATATTCGCTTTCGAAAGCCCGCAAAGGCCGAAAAGTTGTCCCGATTTCAGGCCCTTTGTTACGCGGGAGAGCATGGCGACGTTCGATGACGACGGGATTGGTGAAGGCGGTCAGTCACGTCCGTTCAGGCCCCTCCTCCGGGCGGGCGCTCGGTTTGCGCGGGAGGCCGCGGACCGGCCGATCTTGATGTTCGAGGACGTCTACAAGTCCTACCGGCCGGGGATGCCCGTGCTCCGGGGGATGAACCTCATCATCGAGCGCGGGGAGTTCGTGTTCATCACCGGCCCGAGCGGGTCCGGCAAGAGCACGCTCCTCCGCCTCCTCTACCGCGCGGAGACGGTCGATCAGGGACGCATCTTGTTCCTCGGGCGCGACATCGCGCGCCTGCGGACGGAGTCGGTGCCGTTCCTCCGCCGCAACATCGGGATCGTCTTCCAGGACTTCAAGCTGGTGACGTCCTGGAGCGTCTTCGAGAACGTCGCGATCACGCTCGAGGTGCTCGGGCTGCCGACGCGGCTCATCAAATCGCGCGTCGCGGAGGCGCTCGAGCGCGTCGGCCTCGCGGGGCGCGGGTCGGACACCGCGGGCGTCTTGTCGGGCGGCGAGCAACAGCGCGTCGCGATCGCCCGCGCCATCGTCGGCGAGCCTGCGCTCATCCTCGCGGACGAGCCGACGGGCAACCTCGACCCGCAGCTCGCGATCGACATCCTCGGCCTCTTCGAGGAGATCCACGAGGGCGGCACGTCCGTCCTCTTCGCCACCCACGACCGCACCTTGCTCGAGGTCCGGCCGCGACGGCTCATCGTGCTCGACGAAGGCAAGGCGGTCGACGTGCCCACCGGGGTCGCGATGACCGACGACGAGTCCTTCGACAACGAGCTCCCTCTCTGAAACGACACGGAGGCCCAAGATCATGTGGGACGGAACGACTCGCCGCGCGCGCCGCGGAATGCTGCGTGAGTGGAGACTTCACACCCTGAGCATCTTCTCGCTCGCGGTCGCGTTCGTGTGCCTCGGCGCGGCGCTGCTCGTCGTGACGAACCTGAAGGGCATCGAAGAGCGCTGGGCCCACGCGGGCCGCGTCTCGGTGTACCTCCGCGACCAGGCGTCGCAAGGCGAGGTCGACACCGTACGGGCGGCGCTCGCGAAGGTGCCCGGCGTGACCACCGTCCGCTACGTCTCGAGCGGCCAAGCGCGCGCCGAGTTCGGCATCCAGGAGGGCGCGGCCAAGGCCGACGTCGCCGGGCTCCCCGTCGAGGCCTTCCCGGCGTCGCTCGAGATCGAGGTGCGCCCGGACATGACCGACGCCGAGCTCTCGGACATGACCGGCAAGCTCAAGATGCTCCCGTCGGTCGAGGACGTGGAGACGTACCAGGCCTGGACCGAGCGACTCTCGCGCCTCGTCCGCGGCGGCGTGGCGGCCTCGGCGCTCCTGGCGCTCGTGGTGTTCGCCTCCGTCCTCGCGGTCGTCGGCTCGACGATCCGCCTCGCCCTCCAGCGCCGCAAGACCGAGGTCGAGGTGCTCAAGCTCGTCGGCGCCACCGACCGCTTCGTGAAGGGCCCGTTCTTGCTCGAGGGCAGCGCGCAGGGCGCGATCGGGGCGATCTCCGCCCTCGCGCTCCTCGCGGTCCTCTTCCTCGTGGTCCGCGGGCGGCTCGACAGCGAGCTCGTCGGCCTCATCGGGGTCGAGCCCTCGTTCTTGCCGTGGCACGTCGCGCTCGGCATGGTCGTGGTCGGCGGATTCCTCGGAATGACGGCCGCCGCGCTCGGCCTCCGGAGGCTCGTCACCGTATGAAGACGCGCCACGTCTCCCTCGCGCTGTTCGTCGCCGCGGCCGCGTCGGCCCTCGCGGGCGCTCCTCCCAGCGCCGAGGCCCAGCTCGCGCCGCGCGCGCAGACGACGTCGCCGGCGCTCGCGCTCGCGGCGCTCGACCGGAAGATCGCCGACCTCGACGCCGAAGAGGAGGGGTCGAAGCGCGAGCTCGCCGACCTCGGGAGCAAGATCGCCGACGCCCACGCGCGCGCGCTCGGGCGTGGACGTGTATTCTACAAACTTACGCGCGCGGGGATGTTGCCGGTCGGCGGCGGCTTCAACGCGCTCGTCACCCACGCGTACCGCGTGGAGCGCGCGCGCCACGCGCTGGCGCGCGATCTCGCCGAGGAGCGCCGCCTCCGGGGCCGCGGCGCCGAGCTCTCGCACACGCTCGAGCGGGTCGCGCGCGATCGCGTCTCGCTCGGGAGCCAGCGGAGCGCCATGGACGCCGCGCGTCTCGCGGTCGAAGACGAGACGCGCCGGCAGCAGGCCTTCGATCGCGCATTCACCTCGTCGGCCGGCTCGTCGGACTACGTCGCCGTCTACGGCGCCACCGGCGCCCCCAGCGACTCCGTGAACCTCGGCGGGTTCGTGTCGGCGCGCGGGCGCCTGCTCTTCCCGCTCATCGGCCGCGCCGAGGTGAAGCCGGCGCGACGCGAAGGCACGGACGGGCCAGGCCTCGAGATCAAGGCCGCGGTCGGCGCGCCCGTCCGCGCCGTCTTCGCGGGCCGCGTCGCGTTCGCCGATCGCTACGGCCCCTACGGCCGCCTCGTGATCGTCGACCACGGCGACCACTACTACAGCGTGAGCGGCAACCTCGCGAACATCGACGTCAAGGTCGGCATGGACGTCTCGGCGGGCGAGCGGCTCGGCACGGTGGGCGACGAGGGTCGCGGCGCGATGCTCTACTTCGAGATCCGCCACGGGACCGAGACGGTTCCGCCGGGGCCCTGGCTCGGCCTCTGAAGCGGCGCTCCGCGGCGCGCCGCCGGACGACGGGCCTCGGATCCAGTCCGACGATGCGGCCGAAGTCGGCCACGAGGCTCGCCATCGCAGCGCGCACGCGCTCGTCTTCGCTGCGCTCGCCCTCTGCGCTCGGGCCTCGCCGAGGTGGCCCAGGACACCGCGCAGGTGGCCGTGCCACCCGTCTCCGCGCGATTTCGCGGGCAACTCGAGGCCTGACGCGCTGGCACGGCGCCTGCGAGGGGGCTCGCAGGTTCGCGCGCGAGCGGGCGTCGGTCGGCCGACGGCGCCGGCTCGCGCGTGGGCTCGAGGTCGGTCGTCGCCGTCGGGCGGCGGCTGCCTCGATGACCACCGCGGCGCTCGACCCTTCGGGCGGCGCGGGACCGAGACTTCAGGAGGTGATCGAGAATCACACCTTCGAAAGACGGAAGGGCTCGCCTTGGGACCGAGTTGGTGGCGGGTACCTTCGTAGTAGAGATCACGCGCGACCTCATACGCACGTCCCCGCCCCGGGGCCGCGCTCGCTCATACGTGTACAGTGCACGTTTCAGCGGGCTCGGCTCGAGGGTGGTGAAGCGGATGCTCCCAGACGGTCAAGGGCAGGGCACGGCGTCCTGGCGGCTCGGCTGACGGGTCGCTCTCGCGTGGTTTCGAGGCGGAGGGGGCGCTCCAGCGGGTGCACGCCGACGGTGAGTTCGAGGACAGGGTGCTGGAAAGCGACGGCGCGGGAGGACCCCGCGAAGTCGCCACTGCTCGCGCAGTCGGACCTTTTCTTCGCCGCGACCCATAGGCCCCGGGCGAAGCTC
>JAEUKG010000080.1 GCA_016794325.1 Myxococcales bacterium
TGGACGCTCGCCCACTGGGACGACCTGCGCAAGAAGCTCCCGGGCGCGCTCGGCTCCCGGATGGTGTGGGTCGTCGGCTCGGTGTGCGACGCCGACGAGCTCGACCGGGTGTCGAAGACGGTGAGCGCGCGCGCCAAGGACATGGAAGGCGCCGCGCGCGGCTTCGCCGAGGCTCTCGAGGGCGCCGAGACCTGCATCGCCCTGCGCCAGAAGAGCGCGCGGGAGCTGTCGACCGCCCTCCAGAAGGGGCCGAAGAGAGGAGCCAAGTGATGCGTGTATTGCACACCATGTTGCGGGTGGGGGACCTCGATCGATCGATCGCGTTCTACACGGAGGTGCTCGGCATGAAGCTCCTCTCCCGCAAGGACTACCCCGACGGCAAGTTCACCCTCGCCTTCGTCGGCTTCGCCTCGAACCCGGAGCAGGCCGAGATCGAGCTCACCTACAACTGGGGCGTGAGCTCCTACGAGCCCGGCACCGCCTTCGGGCACGTCGCCCTCGGGGTCGACGACGTCTACGGCGCGTGCGCGCGCATCAAGGCGGCGGGCGGCAACGTCACCCGCGAGCCGGGTCCGATGAAACACGGCACCACGGTGATCGCGTTCGTGACCGATCCCGACGGCTACAAAATCGAGCTGATCGACGAGGGCTCGCGCACGCCGCGCGCCTGACGCGCCGGGGCCCGCGCCCCGACATCTTGGCAATCGGCGCCGCGGGCGGAATGGCGCGCGGCGCGCGCGCGCTCACGGGGCACCACGGCGCGACGACGGACCCGAGCCCGGGCCTCCGGACGCGCGCCCGAACCCCGAGAGGTCCTCTTGAAGATCGCCCATCTGCTCGCGCTCGCCCCCCTCGCCCTCCTCCCGTCGCAGTGCGCGCCCGCCGTCGCGCAGGCGGCTCCGACCCACGCGCCTCCGGCGCCCGCCGACGGACCGAGCGTCGACGTCTGGGTGACGGACACGGGCGGCGCGGCGACGCGCGCCTTCACGGTGAAGGCGCCGCTGATCGACCGCGGCGAGACCGCGATCGCGGCCAACGACGGCTCGGCGTACTACCGGGTGAGCACCCACTACGTCGAGGGCGAGCGCACGGTGCGCCTGAAGGTCGAGCGCACCGACAAAGACCCCGGACGCGCGGTGAAGCTCGAGACGGTGCTCGGCTACAAACCCGGAGAGCGCCGCGTCGCCGGGCGCATCCAGCGCGAGGACGGCTCCGTCACCGAGGTGACGATGCTCGCGCGGTGACGCGCGCGGACCGTCAGCCCATGACGCGCCGCCACGGCTCGCGCTCGGCGGCGCGGCCGAGCCAGGCGGCGACGCTCGGGAACTTGCCGAGATCGATGCCGAGCATCGGCGCCACCGCGAGCGTCGGCAAGATGGAGAGATCGGCGATCGTGAGGCGGTCGCCGACGAGCCACGCGCGCTCGAGGAGGCGCGTCTCGACGGCGGCGAGCGAGCGATCGAGGTCGGCGCGAGCCTCGGTCACGAGCCGCGGGATTCGTTGATCTTCCGGCAGTCGGATGGTGTGGGCGAAGATGCGCTGCACCGCCACCCCGACGTGGGCGGCCGACAGGAACATCCACCGCGCGATCTCGGCGCGCTCGATCGGCGTCGTGCCCCCGAGGGACTTCGTGGGGACGAGCTCGGCCGCGTACTCGAGGATCGCGTTCGACTCCCACAGCACGAAGTCGCCGTCCACCAGCGTCGGCACGCGGCCGGTGAGGTTGAGCGCGAGGTACTCCGGCTTCTTGTGCGCGCCCTGCATGAGATCGACGTCGACGAGCTCGTAGGCGAGGCCCGCCTCTTCGAGGCCGAGGCGCGCGCGCTTGGTGTTGGGGGACATCGCGAACCCGTAGAGCTTCCTCATGGATGGCACTCCTTGACCCGATAGTGTCACGAGCGGTCACCGGATGGCGACGATCGAGGGCTCGTGGCCGCCTTCGCGCGGCGCCCCGGGGTACGAGCCCCAGCAGAAGAGCTCGCCCGCGAGCGACAGCGCGCACGCGCCGTAGCCCCCGACCGCGAGCGCCTTGATCTTGGGGAGCCCAGGGACCGCGGAGGGCACCGTGACGTTGGTGCCGATCTCCGAACGCGGACGCCCGATCTGCCCGCTGTAGTTCTGCCCCCAGCACCGCACGGTCCGATCCGCGAGGAGCCCGCACGCGTGCGACGCGCCGACGCCGAAGGAGGTCATCGGCGGCAACGCGACCGGGCCCATGCTCGTCACGAGCGCGCCCGAGCCACGGCAGGCGACCGTCCCGTCGCGCGTCGCCTGGCACACGGCCTCGCCCCCGCCGGCGAGCGCGGTCGCCCCGGCGAGCCACGGCGCGGCCGCGGGGGGCGTGTTCTGGATCGGCTGCTGCGTCGTGTCGCGCCCCCAGCACACGGGCCCCGCGCCCGCGAGCGCGCACGTGACCGAGCGCGAGAGCGCGAGGCTCGCGGCGCCCGACACGCCGGCGACCGCGGTGGGCACGACGAGCTCGCGCGCGGCCTCGGCGTAGTGGGTGCTCGAGCCCGTCTGCCCCTCGCCGTTTTCACCCCAACACGCGACCGCGCCGCCGCCGACGCGCGCGCACGAGTGCAAGGGGCCCGCGACGACGCGATCCGCGCTGGCGAGGTTCTTCACGCGCAGCGCCCGCGGGGAGCTCGCGACGCCGACCCCGGCGCCGAGCTGACCGTGAGCGTTGTCGCCGAAGCAGGCGACGCCGCCGTCGCGGAGGACCGCGCACGCGTGGCGCGCGCCCACCGAGAGCGACACCGCGTCGTCGATGCCCTCGACCGCCGGCTCCTCGAGGAGCGGGCGCTCGCCGTGGGCGTCGCTCGCGCGGCAGTGGACGTGACCGCCGACGCGCACGCACAGGCGGGCCTCGCCGAGACCGACCTCCACCGACGCGTCCTCCGAGGGTGGAGGAGCCGGCGCCGGCGCCGGCGCCGCGGCCGGCGGGGCGGAGACCGGCGGCGACACCCCGGAGACGACGTGGGTGGGGCCTCCGCCGCCTCCGCACGCGACGAGCGCGAGCGCGAGCGCCGAGAGCCGCCTCACGGGTGCCTCGCGGGCGGCAGCGCGACGCGCACGAGCTTGACCGGGCTCGTGTTGCCCGACTCGTCGATGGCCGCGACCCCGAGCGTCACCGCCGGCGCGTTCGGCAGCGGGAGCTCGCGGGGATCGCAGATCGACGTGCGCCCGAGCTGCACGTGACCGTTCTTCGGCACCGCCCAATAGACCGGGAGCTTCTTCGTGTCGACGCGCCCGGCGGCGTCGGCGATCCACACGCCGAGCGCGATCTCGGCGCCGTCGCGATCGGGATCGCTCACCGAGATCCCGTCGAGGGTGACGACGGTGTCGGCGCTCTGGCACATCGAGCTCATCGCCCCCGGGTTCGCGTGCGCGCCGGCGACGCCGATCGCGTCGATGCGTGGGGCCTTCACGTCGCGGGTGGCTCCGGTGCGGAACGTCCCGAACACGAACGTCGACGGGTATTGCCCGGGGCTATGGAGGGCGATCTCGTAGCGGGTGTCCGGCGCGAGCGGCGCGCTGGGCGTGAGCTCGACCAAGTCCACGCCCCCCATCGACCGGGACGCGGTCGCGACCGCGACCGGGGCCCCGCCCGGAGGGCGCAGGACCACCGTGGCCCCGGCCGCGCGGTGGATCGGCACGAGCGCTCGCACGCGGGACGTGACGGGCGCCGGGTGATCCGGGCCCGGCGACACGAGCGCGGGGCGCGGCCCGAAGCAGGAGCAGGCTCGGGCGCCACGGTCGAGGAGCGCCGCGAGCGCGAGCGCGACCGCGGCGGCGATCTGGGTCGGCCTCACGAGGCCGAGCTTACTCCTCAGGGGAGCATGATGCGACCCGGCGCTTTGTTCGGGTCGGAGGCGTCGGCGCCGGAGCCGTCCATCGTGTGGCACTTGTTGCAGTCGCCGTCTTTGACGACGGCGCTCATGTGGCGCTTCTTGCCGGCCTGCTCGACGTACACCTTCGCGCCCGCCGCGGGGAGCGTGAAGACGCTCGGCTTCTCGTAGAAGTTGCCGGAGGGCGACCGCACCTTGGTGCGGCGGAGCTCTTTGCCGTCGACGTCGGTGAAGACGACCTCGGCGCCGGCGACGCTGGGCCCGCCGTTGCACTTGTCCTTCTCGTGGGCCGTCGGGTACACGGTGCCGCCGATCGACGAGATGTTCGGGTGGCGCCGCTTGACGTGGCAGTCGTTGCACACCTCGCCCGGGAGCATGTCGGCGGACTCGGCCTCGCCGCGCGTCCAGAACGTGTCGGAGGTGCAGATGTCGCGCGGGGTGTCGTAGGGGCTCTTGCCGAGGCCGGGCGGGCTCGCGCACTGGCCGTCGGGCATGCCGGCGGCGACCCACTTCTCGACGATGGCGACGTCGGACGCGGGGAGGACGCCGTCGGGCGGCATCGGCTTGCGCGTGTCCTTCATGCGCTCGACGCTGAGGACGCCGACGTTCTTCGACGCGTCGGTGACGGCGGGGGCGAGGAAGTGCGCGCGCTTGGTGAGCGGCACCTTGGCGCCGCCGTTCGGCGGATCGGTGTGGCAGGAGGTGCACGACCGCGACATGATCTCGGCCACGTCGCAGGGGATGTCGCCCGCGAGCGTGGCGCCGGTCGGGGCGACGCCCGCTTCGCCACCCGAGCTCGAGGAGGCTCCGACCCCGCTCGTGTCGACGCCACCGCCGGTGCCGCACCCGACGGCGATCGCCACACCGAGGACCCCAGCACCCACGAAAGTCGTCCAGCTTCGCATCGTTACCTCGAGTACCGGGAGCCGCCTGGGATCAGGCAGCAAAACCGCGTCCTTCTTAGCGATCCGAGCTCCCCGCGCAACACCGTCGTTGTTGCGCGAGGGGAACGGTCCGTTGCCGGCGGACCCGACGCTTCATGGCGCGGTCACCGCCGCCTTGCACGACGCGCTGTCGGGCGCGCCCCGCAGCCAGCCGAGCAGGCAGCGATCGGCGGGATCGCCGGGGGTGATCCGCGTGCCGCCCTTGTGCTGCTCGTCCCCGCGCCCCTTGCGCACCACCGTGAGCATGCCTGGGTCGGCGCGCTTGGCGACCACGTCGCTCATGATGGTGGGCTCGAGGGCGATGACGGCTTCGTAATCCGCCTCGAGCTCGGCCGCGGTCGAGCGACCGCACTGGTCGGGCGTCGTGATCTCCAGCGCCGGGCCCTCGACGAGGCGCGGACCGCCATCGGCCTCGAGCTCGACGCCGCCGCCGTCGACGCGCGCTTGGCTGTAGGTCGTGTCGCACCGCGTGCTCAGGCGCGCGCCGTTCAGGCCGTAGAGGCGCATGTTGCGGTTGGTCGCGCCGTGGCAGTCGAGGGATCCGCAGCGCTTCACGAGGACCTCCCCGACGCCCGCGACGTCTCTGCTCGAGTCGCCAGGCACGCGGACGCCCACGAAGCCCGCCTTGTCGGGCTGCCCAGCGGCCACGCGCGCGCCCGGGTCCGGCGTCGAGCACGCCGAGGCGATCCCGGCGAGGGCGAGGCAACCCGACGCGGCGAGCGCGAGGGAGCGCCTCACGGGGACCTCTTCATGTAGACGCGCGGCATCTTGGAGCGGCTGCCCGCGCCGACGTGGCAGTCGGCGCACGAGCCGGTGCCCCCGATCGAAGACGCCATCTCCTCCCCTTCTTTTCCGCGCGCGAGCTTGACGGTGGCCGGGAACGTGGGATCGAGCTCCTCGCGACGGACGTAGAAGTTGCCGACGTCGTTGGTGGTGCGGCTGATCTCGCGGCCCTTCGCGTCCTTGATCGTGACGACGACGTTCGCGGCCGGCGCCGTCGAGCCGGCGGTCTCGTACACGGTGCCGCCGAACGAGAAGTCGGGCTCGCCCGGGCCCAGGCCGCCGTGGCAGACGAGGCACGGCTGACCGGCGCGGTGGCGCGGCCCGGGGCGGATGCCGTCTTGCTCGCCGCCGAGGTCTTCGACGTTGCGCTGGTGGACGGGATCGATGCACGACGCGAAGCCAGCGAGGGCGATCGCGCCGACGAGCGCGGTGGCGGCGCGGCGCATCAGAACTTCGCCTCCCCGGCGACGGTGAGCAGGCCGCTCGTGCGGCTCGTCATGTAGAGGGCGTCGGAGAACTGCGTGTAGTATCCATCGA
>JAEUKG010000161.1 GCA_016794325.1 Myxococcales bacterium
TCGTCCGAGGCCGCCACCCGGCTGCTCGAGCTCGCCGCCCAACGCGCGAGCGAGACCCGGGTGCGCACCCAGGCGCCGGTGAGCGACGCGGCCAAGGCCGCCCCCGCCGGGAAGGCCCCGCCGCGCTCGAGGACGAAATACGCCGTCCTCGCCGCGGCGCTCGCCGTGGGCGTGCTCGGCAGCGCCGCCGTCGGGTTCAAGCTCGCGGACCGCTCGCGGAGCCCGCAGACCCTGGCCTCGCGCGCCTTCGAGGGGAAGATCGCGAAGGTCGTCCGCTCCGGCGCCGACAAGCAGGGTGGGCTCACCGTCGCCTGGAAGGCCGGCGGCGAGAAGAAGCCGATCGACGCCGGCGCCCGCGTCCAGGAGGGGATGCGGCTCGAGACCGATCCGCGCACCCGCGCGCGCCTCGAGCTCGACGACGGCACCATCCTCGTGCTCGACCGCGCGACGGAGATCGTCATCGGCAAGGACCCGCGGTCGCTGGAGCTCACCGGAGGCGCCGCCGTCCTCGAGGTCGCGCACGTCGCCGGCGCTCCGCCGGCCCGGGTGTCGACCAAGAGCGGCGACGTGAAGATCCTCGGCACCAAGCTCCAGATCACCGCCACCGAGGACCGCACCAACGTCGAGGTCCTGCGCGGCGAGGTCGAGGTCTCGAGCCGCGGCAAGACGGCGCTCGTGCGCGCGGGCCAGGAGGGCCTCCTCGGCGCCGGCGAGGTCGAGGTCGTCCCCGCCAACGATCTCGCGACCCGGCTCGCGTTCGGCGAGGCCGCGGAGCGGCACAACGAGGACACCGACGCGCCGGTGAGCGGCCTCGGCGAGCTGCGCGCCAAGAAGCCCGGCAGCGCCACCGAGAAGGACCGCGCGGTCCGCCTCGCCAAACACGACGTGAAGATCCGCGTCGTCGGCGGCGTCGCGCGGACCGAGATCGAAGAGGTCTTCCAGAACGACACCGACGACGAGCTCGAGGGCATCTTCCGCTTCCCGCTGCCCCCAGGGGCCCAGATCGAGCGGCTCGGCCTCGACGTCGACGGGAAGATGGTGGCCGGCGAGTTCGTCGACAAGGCGAAGGCCGCCGCCATCTGGCGCGGCGCGATCCAGAACGCGACCCCGAAGCAGCCCAAGCCGCGCGAGGAGATCATCTGGGTGCCCGGCCCGTGGCACGATCCGGCGCTCCTCGAGTGGCAGCGCGGAGGCCGCTCCGAGCTGCGGATCTTCCCGATCCCGAAGCGCGGCTCGCGCCGCGTCTCCATCGCCTACACCGAGACCTTGCCGCTCCAGGGCAAGACGCGCCGCTACACGTATCCGCTCCCCCAGGGAGCCTCGAGCGCCATCGCGATCGACACGTTCTCGGTCGACCTCCAAGTGCTCGGCGCCGCGAGCGACAAGTCGGTGCGCGTGCGCGGCTACGAGCTCGAGCGCGTCGCCGCCGAGGGCGAGGCCCAGAAGCTCACGCAGACCATCCGGAGCTTCACGCCGTCGGGCGATCTCGTCGTCGAGCTCGAGCCGAAGGACGCCGCCGCCGACGCCGTCGCGTGGGCCTACACCGACACCCGCGCCGAGGCGCCCTCCGCGAAGCCGGCCCCAGCCCCGGCCGCGCAGCCCCAGCCGACGTCCGAGTCGTTCGTGGCCGTCGCGCTGCGCCCGCGCTTGCCGAAGTGGGCGGACGTCAAGCCGCACGACCAGGTCATCGTGGTCGACACCGGCCGCGCGATGTTCGGCGAGCGCCTCTCCCGAGCCCGCCGCCTCGCGGTGCAGATGATCCAGGAGATGGACCGCCGCGACCGGGTGACCGTCGTGGCCTGCGACGTGGGCTGCAAGGCGATGCCGCAGGGCTTCGTCGGGCCGGGCTCGGGCGGAGCGCACGACGCCGACGCGTTCCTCTCCGGCGTCACCGCCGACGGCGCGAGCGACCTCGTCGGCGCGGTGCAGTTCGCGGGGCGGCTCCCGGGGCGCGACAAGGCGCGTGAGCTCCGCGTCGTCGTCCTGTCGGACGGCGTGGCGAGCGCCGGCTACCGGACGCCGGAGCGGGTGGGGGCGGAGGTCAAGGCCGCGCTCGAAGACCCGACCGCGACCGTCACCGCGGTCCCGATCGGGGCCGACGCGGACGCGCCTTGGCTCACGGAGCTCGCGAAGGGGGGCGGGGGAGTCACGGTCGCCTACGAGCCCGGCCAGCCGCTCGAGGCCGCCGCGCTCGACGTCCTCAACGCCACCTACGGCACGACCCTCCGCGACGTCGAGATCGTCCTCCCCGAGGGCCTCTCGGACGTGGCGCCGCGGTCGATGGCCCCCATCCGAGCCGGCTCGGAGGCGATCGTCACCGCGCGGATGAAGTCCGATCACGTCCAGGGCGACGTCATCGTGCGCGGCAAGGTCGGCGGCGAGGCGTTCGAAGCCAAATACCCGATCGACGTGAGGGCCACGTCCGACACCAAGAACGCGTTCGTGCCTCGGCTCTTCGCGCAGCGGCGCATCGCCGACATGGAGCGCGACGGCGGCGAGGCGACGCGGCCCGAGCTCGTCTCGCTGTCGCGCCGCTACAGCACGCCGTCGAAGTTCACGTCGCTCCTCGTCCTCGAGAGCGAGGCGATGTTCACCGCGTTCGGCATCCAGCGAGCGAGCCGCGCCGCGACGTGGACCGGCGAGTCGCTCGCCGACGCGCAGACGGTCGCCCTCGGCCACGCCGGCGGCGGCAAGGGCGCGGGCGGCGCCGACGACGAGGCGCAGCAGTCGCTCCTCGGCGGCGCGCTCGCCGCGAACCCCTTCACGGGGGACTCCCCGATGGACAAGGCCGAGGCCAAGAAGGACAGCGCGGGCTTCGCCGGCGGCGGCCGCCTCTCCGGCCCCGCCCCGGTCTCGCCTTCGCCCGCCGCGACCACGGCGCCCCCGCCGGCGTCGAAGGCGGCGCCGCGGGGCTGGGAGGAGATCGACGCGCCGCGCCGCCGACGCGGCGGGCCGTTCATGAAGCGCATCTTCGTGCGGCGGGCGACCGTCGTGAACGACGCCGGCGCCGTCGTGGCCGAGGACAAGGTGTCGCAGGCGCGGGCGGCGGTGGCGGCGAGCCCCGACGAGCGCGGCAAGCACAAGGATCTCGCGAAGCTCCTGGCGCAGGCCGGGCGGCTCGACGAGCTCGACGAGTCGCTCAAGAAGTGGGGCGAGCGTGATCCGCTCGACGCCGACCTCTTGGTGATGCGCGCCGACGTGATGGCGCGGCGTGGGGATCGCGACGGCGCGCTCCGCGTGCTGTCGGGCGCGCTGTCGGCCCACGGCCTCGGCGCCAAGGACTCCTTCGAGTGGGCCGGCCAGGTCGCGAGCGCCTTCGAGCGCGCGGGCCGGGCGGAGGCGTGCAACTTCCGGGTCGCCGCCGCCGAGGCGCGCCGCGAGGACGTCGACGCGATCGCGAGGGCGGTCGCGTGCGAGCGCTCCCGCGGCAGGACCCGCGCCGCCGACGCGTGGCTGGCCGGCGCCAAGAACGCCAAGGCCGTGGAGGCCGCGGTGGCGAAGGTCTCGTCGTCCGAGGCCGCGCCCTTCGGCGACATCGTCGTGCGAGCCGCGTGGGACGGCGGGTCGGATCTCGACGTCGGCGTCATCGCGCCGTCGGGCGAGCGCATGTCGTGGGCGTCGCGCGGGCGGGGCGTGCGGGTCTCGGACACCCTGTCGAACGATCGGGAGACCGTGGCCGTGCCCGCGCCGTCGGCGGGCAGCTACGTGATCGAGATCACCCGCGCGAAGAAGGGCCAGACCCCCGTGTCCGGCAAGCTCTTCGTGCAGGCCTTCGGCCAGCAGTCGACGATCCCCTTCACGATCTCCGGGGATCGGGCCCAAGTCGGGCGCGTCGACGTCCGCTTCGAGGCGGAGCTCGTCCCCGCGAGCCCGGACGAGGTGGAGCAGACGTTCGCGCCCCCGCCGTCGGTCGCGCCGTTCGACCGCGCCGCGGCGGCGAACGCCCTGGCCGCGGTGTCGGTCTCCCACTGCGTCACCTCGCGCGACCGCGAGGGAGGCCCGGGCGCGGCGATGGTCGTCTTCGGCACGAGCGGCACCGTCCAGAGCGTCTCGGTGACCAGCAACGTCGGGCTCTCGCCGATCGAGACGGCCTGCATCAGCGCGGCGTTCCGGCGCGCGACCATCCCCGCCTTCTCCGGCTCGCCGGTCACGGTGCGCAAGGGCTTCTTCATCCCCGGCAGCCAGCTCTGAGGGGTGAGGGGCGCGCGCGCCGCCGGGGCGGGCGCGACCCAAATGACGAACGCCGAGCCGTCGGTCGACGGGCTCGGCGTCTTCGGGCGGGACGGTCCGGCTACTTGTCGAGCGCCTTCACGAGGATCTCGAGGCCCTCGATCATCTTGGCGCGCTCGGCGCGCGGGATGCCGTCCACGAGGGACGCGTACGCCTGCGACGCTTCGCCCGAGACCGAGTCGGCGACGCGCTTGCCGCGCGGGGTGAGCCGCACGTCGGTCTGGCGACCGTCGTCCGCGCCCTTCTTCCGGCTGATGTAGCCGGCGCGCTCGAGGCCCGCGAGGTTGCGGCTGGCGGTGGACGGGTCGATGCCGAGCATCTGCGCGAGCGCCGACGTCGAGAGCGCGCCGCGCTCGGCGATCAGCTGCAACGTCTCGGCTTGCTGCGGCGTCACGTCGCCGGCGCGTGCGCGCTCGCGACCAACCCTCCCGAGACCCCGTGCAACCGCCATCACAACGCGCGCGAACCTGTCTTGGTCAGCCATGTGAAGGCCTGTACTCTACAACTTTAGTCCGAACGTCAAGGGGCGAAATCCACGCGACTTCGGGTCACGCGAAATCCTTCGAGAAAACGAAGACGAAAAAATGCGTCGCCCGTTCGCTTCCCGTGAGCCCACTTTTGCCGCTCGCGCGTAGAACGCCGCACCCTCTGCGCTCGCCATTTTTTTTGTCCGTTTGCCTTGCACAAGCGCGTTTCAGCACGTAGCGTTCGCGCATCCTGCGGGATGCGATGGGGCTAAGATCATGAAAACTGCGATGAATTCTGGTCATGTCGTGCGAGAGGCGAAGTCCGAGCGGCCCACCACCTGCCGCATGTTCGAGAGCGATTTCCTCGAGCGCTTCTCTCGCATCCACCCCGCCACGCCGTTCGTCGTGTGGATCCCGTACCTCGCCTTCTTCACGTGGCGCGCGCACGCGCACCACGGCCTCGGCGCGTCGACCATCGCCCCGATGATGCTCGCGGGCCTCGTGTGCTGGACGCTCACGGAATACACGCTGCACCGTTGGGTGTTCCACTGGACGAACGACACCGCGTGGGGCAAGCGCATCCACTTCCTCCTCCACGGCGTCCACCACGACTTCCCGAACGACAAGGACCGCCTGGTGATGCCGCTCCTGACGAGCGCGCCCCTCGCGGCGATCTTCTACGCGCTCTTCTGGTTCACGATGGGGCCGCGCGGCGTTCCGTTCTACGTCGGTTGGGGCATCGGCTACCTCGTCTACGACGGCACCCACTACGCGGTGCACCACTTCCGGCAGCGGTCGCGGCTCGGCAAGTACCTCCGCAAGCACCACATGCTGCACCACCACGCCGATCACGACGGCGCGTTCGGCGTCTCTTCGCCCCTCTGGGACCTCGTGTTCCGCACCATGCCGGAGCCGCGCAAGAAGCGAGCGAGCTGAGCCGAGCTGCCGAGCGGCGGGGGAGGCCCTCGGGGGAAAAAGCCGCTCCCTGGCGGCGAAATCTTGTTCGCGAATCGCCGGCTGCGAACTACCCTTGAGCGGAGCGGGATGGAGAAACCCGCGCTCGAGAGGCTCGATGTCGCAAGGGGACAAGAAGGACGGCACCAAGGACGCCGCGCCGGCATCCAAGAAGAGCGAGGTGGGGACGATCCTCGTCGGCCGCTACGAGGTGCTCCGTGAGCTCGGCCGCGGGGGGATGGGCGTCGTCTACCTCTGTCGCGACGTCGTCACGCAAGACCGCGTCGCGCTCAAGCGCCTGCGCCCGCCGGAGGAGTCGAAGTCGACGCGGGCCGAAGAGAACTGGTGGTTCCAGCAGGAGGCGCGCGCCGTCGCCTCGCTCGACCACCCGGCCATCGTCCGCGCGCGCGACTTCGGGACGCTCCAAGACGGCTCCCCGTACCTCGTGATGGACGCGCTGCCGGGGCGCAGCGTCCACGAGTGGATGCACACCACCACCATGCCGTGGCCGGTGATCTGGTCCCTCGTCGACCAAGTCCTCGCGGGCCTCGCCCACGGGCACGCCCGCGGCATCATCCACGGCGACCTCAAGCCTTCGAACATCATGCTCGACATGGCGTCGTCGGGCCGCGGGCCGCGGGCCTTCGTCCTCGACCTCGGCCTCGCGTGGCTGCGCGAGACGCGCCACGATCCACGCCTCGACGGCGCGCCGGAGCCCGAGCTCGCCGTCCACGCGGGCGCGGGCACGGTCGGTTGGGTGGCGCCGGAGCAGATCCGGAAGGCGGCCACGCACGTCGGACCGCCGACCGATCTCTACGCCCTCGGCTGCATCATCTACCGGGTCCTCACCGGCAAAGAGGTCTTCGAGGGCTCGGCCCAGGAGGTCCTGCGCGCCCACAAGCGGACGCCCGTCCCCGCGCCGGTGTTGCCCGCCGCCGTCCCCCCGGGGGTCGGCCCCTTCATCCAGCGGCTCCTCGCGAAGAAGCCGTGGCATCGCTACGATCTCGCCGCCGACGCTCGTCGCGCGTGGTCGCAGTTCCGGCCGGCCGAGGCGCCGACGATGGAAGAGACGGTCGCGAGCGCGCCGCTCCTCCCGCCCGCGCCGTCGTCGACTCCGGAGATGGGCCGCGCCATCGCCCAGGCGCGCTCGCTCGCGCCTGGCCTCCTGTCGTTGCGCCCCGCGCCGATGGTCGCCCGGGAGGAAGAGCGCCGCGAGCTGATGGACATCGTCGGCGCGGTCTGCTCCGGCATCGGCCCGCCGCACCGCATGGTCGCGATGCTGGGAGAAGCGGGCGTCGGCAAGAGCCGCCTCGCGGAGTGGCTGTGCGAGCAGGTCCACGAGCGCGGCCTCATGTGGCCGCTGCGCGCTCGCTACGGCCGCACGCCGTCGCCGCTCGACGGTCTCACCGGCGCCGTGAACAAATACCTGTCGCTCGAGGGCGCCGACCGCGATCTCGTCGAGCAGACGCTCATCAACCGGTGGGAGGTCGCGGCCGACGACGACGAGGCCCTCTCGTGGGTCGCCGCCACCGCGGAGTGGCTCCGTCCGACGCCGCCCGGCACCGTGCCCCCCCTCGGCCCGTCGGGGAAGCGCTTCGTCCTCGACACGCCCGAGATCCGCTTCGCGGTCATGCGGCGCGTGCTCGAGCGCATCGGCAAAGACCGCCCCATCTTCATCTGGCTCGACGATCTCCACCTCACGAGCGCGAACACGTTCGAGACGCTCGGTCGCCTCCACCGCGACGCCCCGAAGCTCCGCATCCTCATCCTCGCCACCGCGAGGAGCGAGGCGCTCGAGACCGATCTCGACGCCGCGCTGCGGATGGAGGCGCTCCGCGCCGACTGGAAGGGGAAGGTTTTCGAGATCAAGCCGCTCTCGAGCGACGAGACGAACGCGCTCCTCAAGGCGACGCTCCCGCTCCACGACGACGCGGTCTCCACCGCGGCCGCCCAGAGCCGCGGCAACCCGCTCTTCGCCCTCCAGCTGCTCCACGCGTGGTCGGGCGGGGGCTACCTCACCCTCGAGGGCGATCGCTACCGCGTCCCGTCCGACGCCCTCCACGGCCGCGCGATCACCACCGCCGACCTCTGGGACGAGCGCCTCCGCGCGGTCCCGACCGATCTCCGGCTGGCCGCGTACGCGGCGGCCGCGCTCGGCGACGACATCCGCGGCAACGTCCTTCGGGCGCTCGTCCAGGCGTTGGGGATGGACCCGCGCGACGCGCTGGTCGCGCTCACGCGCGCGCAGATGCTCCTTCCGGGCGGCAACGACCAGTTCCGGTGGGCGCACGCGCTCCTCCAGGAGCACCTCCTGAACCG
>JAEUKG010000199.1 GCA_016794325.1 Myxococcales bacterium
GGCGGCTCTGGGACTTCGAAGCGAAGCTCCTCGCCCCATTCGGCACCACCCCCGCGCGTCTCGACATGCTCCAGTGCATCGCGAAGAACGGCGCGCCGACCCAGGCGACCCTCGGGTGGCACCTCGGCCTCACCCCTTCCACCATCAGCAAGATGCTCAAGCGCCTCGAGGCGCTTGGCCTCGTCCACCGTGACGTCAATCCTTTCGACTTCCGCGGACGTATCGCGCGCCTCACAGACGCGGCACGCGCGCTCCTCGCCCGCGTGCGTCGCGTCCTCTTGAAGTCGGGAGTCGCGCGGCTCGCGCAGGTGCGCTGCCTGGTCGACGACCGACGGAGCCCCTCGAGGGTGCTCTCGCTCTTCGAACAGACGCGGCGCGTGCAGTGGGCGCTCGAGGACCGCGCGAACTTCGTCCCAGAGGTCCTACCCTCGACCGAGGCCGCGGACATCGAAGGGCTCGAAGGCGACGAGCGAAAGCTCTATTCCCACGCGGTCGGCTACTGCCGCTCCCGATTCTACCACCTGCCGACGATGTACCTGCTCGACATGGAAGAACTCGTGAGCTCGGCGCGCGCGCCGGGCACGCGAGGCTCGTGAGGCGCGACCCCAACCCGGCGGACGCGCGAATCCAATACGGCGGACGCGCGAATCCAATACGGCGGACGCGCGAACCCAACACGACGGAGTCCGCTGCCGGCGTGGTGGGCGCCGCGCCGACCGCGACGGCGGCCTCGCACGCCGGCGCCACGCGGCCACGCCGGGTGCGCTACCCTGCGACGCGCGATGTTCGAGTGGTCGGACCTTCGGCAGTTCCTCGCGGTTCATCGCGCGGGCACGCTCTCGGCAGCAGCGCGCGAGCTCGCCGTCGACCAAACCACCGTCGGTCGCCACCTCGCGCGGCTCGAGCACGCCCTCGGCGCGCGCCTCTTCGAGCGCCGCAGCAGCGGCTTCGTCCTCACACCCGCGGGTCGCGAGCTCTTGCCGATGGCCGAGCGCATGGAAGAGGAGGCGCTCTCGGTCGAGCGCGTCTCGATGGGCCGCGACCGCAAGCTCGAGGGCCTCGTGCGCATCACCACCACCGAAGCGCTCGGGGCTCGCTTCTTGGCCCCGCGATTGTCGACCCTGATGAAGCGATATCCGCGCCTGCAGCTCGAGGTGCTGACCGCGTTTCGCGCGCTGAATTTGAGCCGCCACGAGGCGGACGTCGCGCTCCGCATCCTGCCGACCACCCAGAGCTCGCTGCTCGTGCGGCGCGTGGGCGGATTCGCGTCCGCGGTGTACGCGTCACGCGCGTACGTCGCCGCCCGCGGCGCGCCGAAGAACCTCACCGAGCTCGCCAGCCACCCGCTCCTCGGCTTCGACGACAGCCTCGCCAAGACCGAAGAGGTGAGGTGGCTCGAGCGCGCGCGCGCGGGCCGGCCGTTCGTCATGCGCTCGAACAGCACGAACACGCTGCTCGCGGCCGTACGCGCGGGCCTCGGCGTCGCGCTCCTCCCCTGCTTCGCCGCCGATCTCGAGCCCGACGTCGTCCGCGTCCTCGGGCAGCAGGTGGAGGTCACGCGCGACGTCTGGGTCGTCGTTCACCGGGAGATGGCGCGTGTCCCCCGCGTTCGCGCGGTGGCGTCGTTCCTCGGCGACGTCGTCCGCGAGGAGCAGCGCCTGCTCATGGGCCGCCGCCGGACCTGACGCGGGTCAGTCGATGCCGTAGCTCATGTTCATCGCCGCCCGCACCTCGGCGAGGGTGGCGTTCGCGACCGCGTTGGCCTTGGCGTTGCCCTGCGAGAGGACGCGGCGAACGACCTCCTTCTTGTCCTTCGCGAGCTCGGCGCGGCGGGCTCGGAGCGGCGCCAGCGTGTCGTTCAGCACCGTCGTGAGCTCGTTCTTCAGCGCGCCGCCGCCGCCCTCGCCGAGCCGCTCCGCGATCGCCTCGGGCTTCTCGCCGGTGCAGAGGCCGATCATGAGGAGGAGGTTCGCGACCGCAGGCCGCTTCTCGGGGTCGTAGGTGATGCGACGCTCGCTGTCGGTCGTGGCGCGCTTCACCAGCTTGGCGGTCTCGTCCGCCGTCGCCTGGAGGACGATCGCGTTGTTGCGGCTCTTGCTCATCTTCTGCGAGCCGTCGAGGCCGAGGATCTTCGGCGCCTCCGAGAGCAGTCCCTCCGGCTCGGGGAAGATCGGGTTCTTCTTCGCGTAGCGCTGGTTGAAGCGGCGCGCGATCTTCCGCGTCAGCTCGAGGTGGGCGAGCTGGTCGCGACCGACGGGCACGACGTTGCCCTTGCAGAACAGGATGTCGGCCGCTTGGTGCACCGGATAGGTGTACATGCCGGCGTTCACGGTGGTGAGCCCGGCGGCCTCGATCTCCTCCTTCACCGTCGGGTTCCGATCGAGCTCGCCCATGCTCACCAGGGTGAGGAACGGCAGGAGGAGCTGGTTGAGCGCCGGGACGTGGCTGTGCGTGAAGATCGCCGTCTTGCCGCTCTCGGGATCGAGCCCCGCCGCGAGGTAGTCGAGGACGAGCTCCTGCACGTTGTTCGGGATCGCGTCCGTCCCCTCGCGGTCGGTGAGGACCTGGTAGTCGGCGACCACGATGTAGACCTCGACGCCGAGGTTCTGGATGCGAACGCGGTTCTGCAGCGAGCCGAAGTAGTGGCCGACGTGGAGGGCGCCGGTCGGGCGGTCGCCGGTGAGGACGCGGTACTTCTGCGGGTTCTCGCGGAGGCCCTTCTCGATGGCATCGGAGCGGCGCTTGCTCGCCTCGAACGTGTCGAGACGCGCGTCGTCGTCGCCCTCGGGGGCGCTGGTGGGCGAGGCAGGCGGATCGGGGTTCACGGCGGGCACTATAGTCGCCCGGCGCGGCCCACGAAAGCCGTTCCGAATCGATGGGTTGGCGCGCGGTTGAGACGCCCTCCCTCCGACGGTGTCACGTCCACGGAGGTTTTGAATGAGCTCTTCGTCGCGTTCGTCCGTCGCCCTCGTCTCCGTCGTGGCCGTGCTCGCCGCCGTCGGGTGTGCCGACGCGACACCGGAGCCCGAGCCCAGCACCCAAGGCGCCGCGCTCTCCCAACCGGCTGACGGAACCGACACGGCGCGCGACGTCATCGGCTCCGAGTACTTCGAAGAAGAGCCGAGCGAGAAGGGCACCGGCGAGGCGAACGTCACGCGAAGCGGCTGCTGGGTGACGCTGCACGAGTGCGAGTTCAGCGGCTTCGGCACCTGCACCGCCAACGGCCAGTGCTCGTCCGATCGGATGCGGAGCGCCTGCGCGAGCCTCCGCGCGCGATACTGCGGCCGCTGAGGCGACGCGTCCGCGCAGCTCGGCGCGGCCCGCGCCGCGTGGACGAAGGCGCGAAGGGCGTGCGACACTCGAGCGATGCGGTTCGCGCTCCCCTTCGCGTTCGCGCTCGTCGTCGTTGGATGCGCGACCACCCCGCCGCCTCCGGGAGCAGCTCCCGAGCCGCCGAGCCCAGCGCCGAAGGGCGCCTCGCCCGCGCCCACCGCAGCGCCGGCACCCGCCCCGACGCCGGACGGTCCACGCGCTGCAGAAGAGCCCGAGGCGCCGCTCGAGCCGCCGTTCACACCCGGGCCGAAGATCCGGCCCCCCGCGCCGCCGCCTCCCCCACCTCCGCCGACGGATCCGAAGGCGACGCCCGCCGAGGAGCGCGCCTGCGCCGCTCGCGGAGGGAAGATGGAGCCGGTGTGCATGCTCGGCAACCTCGAGTGCGTGCTGCGCTATCGAGACGGGGGCAAGCGATGCACCGACAAGCGCGACTGCACCGGAGCTTGCCTCTGGGACGGCGCGGAGAAGGGGGGCAAGCCTATTCCTGTAGGGATATGCCAACGAACGAGCGACCCGTGCGGGTGCCGCGCGGAGATCGCGAACGGCCGCGTGGCGCCCACCGTCTGCGCCGACTGACGCGCCGACGGACGGCGGCCCGGCTCGAAGGCACCCGGCGAGGATCGCTCGCCGCGGGCGCGAGACCGTGGCAAGCTCGCCCCGTGGACGATCGCCCGCTCCGCAGGAAATATGCCCGCATCGAGCGCGAGCGTCGCTTCGTCCTCGATCGTCTGCCGCCGAGCGTCGACCCCGGAGAGTTCGAGCGCCTCGACGACCTCTTCGTCCACGGGACGCACCTGCGGCTCCGGCGCGTGACGTCGGCGTCGGGGCAGTGGCTCGCGACCAAGCTCGGGCAGAAGATCGTCGTCGCGGACGCCCCCGGCGACGCGCGCCTGCGCGAGATGACGACCATCTACCTGCCCGACGACGAGGGAGCGCGACTCGCGTCGTCGCTCGACGGTCTCCGGGCGACGAAGCGCCGCTACAAGGTGCCGGAGCAGGGCTTCACGTTCTGCATCGACGTCTGGGAGGCGCCGGCGGCGGCGGCGGGGATCGTCGTCGCGGAGGTCGAGGCCGAATCGCTCGAGGCCCTCGAAGCGATCGCCGCGCCGAGCTGGGCGACGCGCGAGGTGACCGACGACGTCGCCTTCTCCGCCATCACGCTCGCCGCGCGCGGCTAGGGTGCGACGGGCAGAGGCCCCCGGGGCCGCACGCGGGCAGGAACGCTCGCGGTCGTCGGCTCGAGCTCGTCCGCAGAATCCGGTCGGCGCGGCCGGCGATGAAGCTAACGTGTGGCCCATGAGCCTCGCCGCCTTCCCGGTCACGCGTCGGTGGCCGCCGCGCCACCCCGACCGCCTCCAGCTCTACTCCCTCGAGACCCCGAACGGCGTGAAGGTCTCGATCGCGCTCGAGGAGCTCGGGCTCCCCTACGAGGCGCACCGCGTCGACCTCGGCGCCGGCGATCACCACACGCCCGAGTTCGCCTCGCTCAACCCGAACGAGAAGATCCCCGCGATCCTCGATCCGCACGGGCCGGGCGGCGCGCCGCTCGCGCTCTTCGAGTCGGGTGCGATCCTCCTCTACCTCGCCGAAAAGGCGGGCAAGCTCCTGCCGAGCGATGCGCGGGCGCGCTACGAGGCCATCCAGTGGCTCATGCTGCAGATGGGGGCCGTGGGGCCGATGTTCGGCCAGGTCGGCTTCTACAACGTCTATGCAGGTCGGCACTGGGAGGACACGCGGCCGCGGGACCGGTATGCGGCCGAGTCGCGGCGCCTCCTCGGCGTGCTCGACCGGCGCCTCGAGAGCCGCGAGTGGCTGCTCGGCGACGACTACGGCATCGTCGACGTCGCGACCTTCCCGTGGGTCCGGCAGCTCATCGGCCTCTACCGAGGGCACGACCTCGTCGGCTTCGACGACTTCGGTCACGTGAAGCGCGCGCTGGGGGCCTTCCTCGCGAGGCCCGCCGTGCGACGCGGGCTCGAGGTGCCGGCGAAGCCTTGACGCGACGCCGCGGGGCTGCGCGCGGATCGGTTCGTGCGTGGACGGTCGTGGCGGTTCGCCCCGCGACGCGCCTCGCGCCGGGGTCGCGGAGCCAGCGGCCAACGGAGCGACCGCGCGCTCAGGGCTTCGTGGACGGAGGGCCGCCGCTCTTGGCCGGCGACGCGCTCCCCGCGGGAGCCGCGGAGCCGGCGGCCGCCGGGGCAGGCGTGCCGGGCTCGAAGAGTATCGGGTACGACACGACCACGACCCCACCATCCGGTTTCGGATAGACGAAGTTGCCGAAGCCGCGGAGCACGCACTGCACCACCGCCGCGTCGGCCAGCGTCGACCCGCCGTCCTTCACGTCCACCGTCTTGCCGGTGGCGTCGATGGTGTACCGAGCCACGACCTTGCCCATGAGCGTGGGGTTCGCGCGCAGGCCGTTCTCGTAGCAGAGACGGAAGCGCCCGTAGTTCTGGCGGACGACGCGCTGGATGACCTCGGGCGCCAGGCGGCCGCTCACCGTGGTCGACCCTTGGCGGAGCGTGGGCGGAGTGTCGCCCGAGCCGCTGCCGAGCCGACCGTTCCCGAGCCCCTGACCGTTGCTCGTGGTGCCCCCGCCCGACCCGATCCTGCCCCCGATGCCGGCGATGCCCCCGATGCCTTCACCGCGACCTCCGCTGCCGCCGGTGCCCGAGAGCCCGAGGCCCCCCGCGCCGAACGAGTCGCCGACGGCCTCGCCCTGCATGTTGCCCTTGGCCGCGTCGGGATCGTCGGTCGCCTCTCCACCCTCGCGCTTGGGCTTCGCGGCGGCGGCGGGCGCGGCCGGCGCGGCCGACTCCGCGGGCCCGGGCGCGCTCGCCGAAGGCGTCGCGAGGGCGACCGGCGTGATGGGCTCGGGAGCGCTCTCCCCGCATGCGACGACGGCGAACGGAGCGACCGAGGCGACGAGGAGAGCGCGGCGGATCATCGTGCGCGAGCATAGCGGTCGACCCCACCGAGCGCGAACCGTCACCCGTTCGGGCGACACTCAAACGTCCGACATCCTTGATGATTCCCTTTTCGGCCACGCCGTTGCGGGCGCGCGGGGCCGTGGCGATGGTGACGGCATGACGCTCTCGTGCCCTCCCCGTCGTGCCCTCGGGCTCACCCTCGCCGTCGCGTTCGCCGCGGCCCTCGCCGGCTGCACCCTCGAGTCGACGGGACCGGCGAGCGGCGGCTCCTCGAGCGGCGGCTCCTCCAGCGGCGGCTCCTCCAGCGGCGGCTCCTCCAGCGGCGGCTCCTCGAGCGGCGGCTCCTCGGGCGAGGTCGCGGCCGAGTGCCTGAGCGGCGGGCCGTCCACCGTCGTCGACGGCTGGTCGCGCGCCACCAAGGCCGACTTCGTCGAGATGAAGGGCGGCGCGCTCCGCGCCGAGCTCCACTACTCCTTCCCGCTCGACGACGCGCTCCGCGCCGGCGACACCACCCTCAACGTGTGGGACCGCCTGCTCGGGTCCCGCTACCAGGCGGCCGGCGAGCGGACGACCGGCGGCGAGGGCCCCGGCTTCACCCGATACGGGTACGGCGCCGCCGTCGAGAAGGCGACCGGCAAGAACGTGTATATTGCAATCACTCCGGAGATCGCCAACGGGACCGCGCACCCGGTCGTCGTGATCGCCCCGAGCCAGAGCGCCCTCCAGAAGGTGCTCCCCGACGAGAAGGCGGTCGCCGCGCTCCAGCGCTACAACTTCATGCCGCTCGAGTGTCAGACGATCTCCGGCGACTGGACGTCGTCGTTCACGTCGGCGGCGGAGACGTACTCCGCGACCGGCTCCTACACCGGCCTCGCGGTGTCCGCCGCCTCCGTCGACCTCTCGGTCCGCGGCGAGGCGTATTCGATGCGCAAGCGCGCCTACGTGAACGGCCAGAGCTCCGACGTCACCGACACCGGCGCGGTCGCCGCGGCCGGCAACGCGCTCGTGCTGCGCAGCGACCAAGGCGTGGAGACGACGTACGACGCCGGCCTCGTCGCGGTGCGCGGCGGCTACGCGCTCTACGTGGTCAACCGGCAGTACTCCGGAGACCGCACTCTGCTCTTCCGCCGGTGAGGCGGCGACTGGGGACTCGGCGCCGTCCGCCGCTCTGCGGGCGCCCCCGAAGCGTGTCAGCCTGCGTCATTTGTGCCGGCGGCGCTCGAGGCGCACGTTCTTGGCATGACGAAGCGCGCGCCCCTCCCCCTCCTCGCCTCGGTCGCCGGCTCGGCGATCGCCCTCGCCGTCCTCGCCTCCCCGGCCCGCGCCGAGGAGCCGAGCCTGAAGATGGGCGCGATCGGCGGCGGAGTCTTCGCGGCCGGCTGGGTCGCGGGCGCTCTGCCCGCGGTGCCCCCCGAGGACGACGCGACGCACCGCATGCGGGCGCCGAACGCCGAGAGCCAGACCGCGCTCGTCCCCGTCGTCGGGCCGCTCTGGTGGTGGGGCAAGGTCTACGCGCGCGTCGACGCCCGCGCCGACTACGAGAAGGCGCACCCGTGCAAGGGGACGGGAGAGCCGATGTCCTGCGTCCTGGCCGACACGGCCTGGATCGACCGCTTCTTCCACGTCACGCTCGCGCTCCCGTGGATGGTGGCCGCGACGGGCGCCCAAGCCGCCGGGCTCGGGCTCGTGGTGCTCGCGGTGGCGAAGCCCGGGGGTAGCTCCCGCGGCGCGCGCGCGGTCGTCACCCCGACCGCCCAGGGGCTCATGGTCTCCGGCACCTTCTGACGCTCACGCGATCGGCGAAAACGGGCGCGGCGGGTGGAGCGCGCTCGGCACGAAATCGGGGAACAGCGCGGCGACGCGCTCGAGGTTCTCCTCGACCCACGTGCGCTTCGTCGACGACCCCATCGCGAGCTGTAGCCAATACGTCGCGCCCCGCGCGACGAAGAGGCGCTCCAGCCACTGCTCGTAGCTGAGGCCGGTCGGGGTCAGCTCCTCGCCGCAGTAGTGGTAGTGCACGGTCGCGGGAGCGTCGCCGGGCACCGAGTACAGCACCGCGTACGCCTCGGGGACGAACCGATCGATGGGGCGGATGCGCGTGAACGGGTGGTCGGGGCTCTCTTCGACGAGCCAGTCGAACCAGAGCTCGTCCTCGTGGCCGGCGTGGTCCCAGACGTCCGTTACGGTCGGGATATGCACCCCGCCGCCGTTTCCGCCGCTCCCGGCGACGGAGTACTCGAGGTCCACGCTCGAGAGCTCGCGGTACAGCTCGGCCATCCCCGCCGGCCACGCGGCAGCCGCGACGGCTCGCGCAGCTTCGATGACGGGCTCGGGGGTCGGCGGCCCGATCTCGGCGACGCGCACGGTGACCTCGGGGCGGGCGCGCAGCTCGGCGAAGAGCCGCTCGAAGCGAGCGCGGTAGGACATCACGCCAGCGTACGCCCGCGGCCGCGCGCGCGCACCCCGGGCAGCCTCGGGCGCCTGCCCGACCCGACGCTCACGGCAGCTTGGTGACCTCGCCGACGTCGCAGCCGGATCGGACGCGGATCGACGAGACCTTCTCCCGGTAGGCCCAACACCGCGACGTGTCCTTGGAGGGCTTGCACGCCGCCGGGTCGAGGCCGACTTGCACCTCGCTCGACGGCGAGTCCTTGCGGACCGCCACCGTGCGCGCGCTGAGCCACCGCTTGCCGACGTCGAGCGCGACCATCGAGCTGTCGCGGCCGGGGCGCATGAGCCTCGGGGTGTCGACCTCGAACACCGGGACCCCGCACCACGAGTAGACGTCGGAGCGGTGGCGATGGCCGTGCACGATGGCCCGGACGGGATAGCCCCGGATGGCCTCGTAGAGCGCCGTCCGCTCCTCCCGAGTCACGCGCTCGTCGCCGGCCACGATCGGGTAGTGGAAGGACAGCACCACGTGCTTCTTGCGCTTGCCGTGCTCCGCGAGCGTGCGCTCGAGGAAGCGCAGCGAGTGGAAGGGGTTGCTCGGTCGGAAGCGGTCGGCGTGCTTCGCGAACGAGTCCCGGTCGTTGCTCGGCTTCACGCCCAGGTTCACGAAGAGGACGTCGTCGACCGCGAACGCGTACGAGCCGCCCCCGTTCTCGGCGACGAGGCCGGGGCGCTGGGCGGGCGTGTTCCGGGCGACGATCCGCGAGATGACCGGATAGTCGGAGGGGCGCCCCGGCTCCGGCTTCTTGTAACTGAACGGATAGTCGTGGTTGCCGGCCGTCTCGTACACCGGGATGCCGAGGGGCTTCAGGCGATCCTCGTATCCCTCGAGGAACGCGCGCCACTGCGCCGGCTGCCCGTCGTCGGTGACGTCGCCGGTGACCACGAGGCCGTCGAACGCGTTCGAGACGTGGACGGCGGCGAGGGGCTTGGCCCAGGCCGCGGACGAGAGGCGCTCGATCGCGGAGACGAAGGCGGCGTTCTTCTGGACCACGGTGAGGTTCGCGACCTTCGCGTCCTCCCGCTCGTCGAGCTCCTCCTCCGCGTCGTCGGCGTCGCCGCCGGCCGTCGCAGCATCCATCGGACCGTCGGCGCCGAAGTGGACGTCGGACACGAACAGCATCGAGACGTGCGCGTCGGGGGTGAGCGCCCCTTCGCTGGTCATCACGTCGTCCTCGTCGAGCTCGGGCGCGCCGGCGCCACCACACGACGGCGTCGCCACCGCGAGCGCGAACAGCCCGACGAGCACCCCCGCCCGCCCCGAACGGCCTCCCTGTTTCATCGCTCCTCCGCCGCCCCCGACCGACGTGTACGCAAAGGTCGGACCAAGGAAAGCGTCGCAGTTATCGGCCTCGGGGCGACGCGGACGAGGGAGGCGAGACGAGCCCGATCCACCTGCGGAAATGTAGGTCTCGACTCACGTCGGCACGTAGATCCAGCCGCGGCGGAGGAGGCCGGGCGTGCCCGACTCGACGCGCCCCTTCACCACGAAGCGCGCGGGCGGCGCGGCGAGGAGCGCGATCGAGCCGCGCGACCCCGAGACGGCGTGCGTCGACTTCGCGTGCGCGGTCCCCTCGCGAGCGCCCTCGACGCCGCTGCGATCGCGGGTGCGCCACCCGAAGGCGGTCGCGTGGCCGGCGGCGTCCACGAGCTCTCCGCGCACGACCAGGTCGTATTCGGCGTCGGTGTCGCCGTCGATCTCGAAGCGGAAGAACACCTCGCCGCCCCGCTCGTCGCCGACGGCGAGCTCGAAGGCGCCGTCGGGGGAGACCTCGCACGACGCCCGCGCGCGCGCCGGATCGTGACGCCGGAACGCCGCCGCGACCACGTAGACGATCGGGGCGGTGAGGACCACCACGAACCCCACGAGCCCTGCGACGAGCGCGACGTCATCCACGTCGACACGATCGGTCCGTCGCGGGCGTAGGTCAACGAGCGGTTTGCTCGGTCGCCTGCCCCGGGCGCGCCCGCCCGCGGCGCGCCCAGAGGCCGAAATTCGCGCGATTCTTCGGGGGCGACACCTGGACCGCGCCTTGCTAGTGGCGAGCCACCATGGGTGGCACCGGCTTCTCCTTGCCCATCGCGCGCCGACCCGGCGGCGAAGGGTCGTCCAAAGACCTCTACTACGCGCTCATCGAGCTCCTCACCAAGAACGCGCACGCGCTCGCGAAGGGCAAGGCGTACACGCAGGTCACCGCCGAGTACCTCGACCTCGTGATCGACGACGGCGAAGGGCGCGACGACGCCGTCGACTTCGGATTCCGCGACGGCGCCGGGCTCTGCCAGGCGTCGACCCACGCGTGCGCGCACTGGTTCGAGCTCCTCGTCTCGGCGCTGGCCGAGAAGCGAGCCGGCGCCGCGACGTCCCCGCTCGACGACGTGGTCGCCCAGCACGGGTTCCGGATCACCAAGCGCCCCCCGCCGCTCGAGAAGCTCCTCGCCAAGTGCGTCGCGCCGCTCGTGATCGTGCGCGGCCACGTGTACGGCGCCGCCGGCGGCAAGGAGCCCTACCTCATCGGCGACGAGCTCGACGACGTCGACCGCATCGAGATGGAGGACCTCCGCCCGAAGGAGAAGGAGATGGTCGTCGCCGCGCTGCGCGCGAAGCGGTGCGCGTGCGTCGTCTGCGAGGCGCTCCGCGACAAGAAGACCAAGCTCCGCCTGCCCAAGCCCCCCAAGGCGCCCAAGAAGCTCTCCAAGGCCGCGGCGAAGCTCCCGCCGGGCGTCACCACGTCCCTCCGCGGCAAGCACCGCGACGTCACCCTGGAGAAGGACGGGCCGATCCCCGACGCGGTGCTCGCGCCCAAGACGCTCGACTCGTTGAACGTGAACGGTCCGGTGACGACGCTGCCCGACGCGCTCGCAGAGATGCCGGCGCTCGCCGCCGTCCGCTTCTCGCGCACCAAGTTCACCCGCCTCCCGCCCGTCCTCGCGCGGATGCCCGCGCTGCGGACGCTCACGTTCTACCAGGACGCCTTCGAGGCGCCGGCCGAGCTCGCGGCGCTCCCGGAGCTCACCCTCCTCCGCTTCGCCAACATGCCCGCGATCGCCGCGCGGATCGGCGAGCTCCCGTTCGAGGCCCTCGGCAAGCTGGAGACCCTCGAGCTCCGGGAGAACGGCATCGAGGTGCTGCCCGACGAAGTCGGAGCCCTGCGATCGCTGCGCGATCTCAGCGTATCGGGCGAGAAGATCACGGATCTCCCGAGGTCGCTGGCGCGCCTCGAGGGCCTCCAGCGCGTGACCCTCTACGCGTGCCCGCTCCGCGGCCTGCCGCCCGTCCTCGGCGCGGCGAAGGCGCTGACGTACCTCTCCGCGTGCGACGTCGGGGCGGAGGTGATCCCCGACTGGATCGCCGATCTGCCAGCGCTGGACGACCTGACCCTCGACGACAACCCGATCGCGGAGGTCCCGAGGTCGCTCGCGCGCTCGTCGTCCCTCCGCGAGCTCTCCATCGAGTCGCCGGTCCTCCGCGAGGTCTTGGGGGATCGGCTGCCCCCGAACCTCCGGCGGCTCTGCCTCAGGGCCCCGGAGCTGACGAAGCTCGGCGACCTGTCCGCCCTCGGCGGCCTCGAGTCACTATACCTTTCGGGATGTACCAAGCTCACGCTGCCGCGTAGCCTCGCCAAGTCGAAGACGCTGAAGGCCCTCCGCCTCGGCCGCTGCGACGCCGCTCTCGCGGCGCTCCCCGAGTGGCTCGGCGACTTGCCGCTCACGGAGCTGTCGCTCGTGGGCGCGCCGCTCGCCGAGGTGCCGGCGTGGCTCCGGAAGCTCCCGCTCACCTACCTCGATCTGAGCCAGATGGAGAACCTGAAGACGCTGCCGGACTGGCTCGCCGAGCTGCCGCTCGAGTACCTCGACGTCTCGGGGTCCGCCCTCCAGAAGGGGGAGGCCAAGCGCATCAAGGCGCTCCTGCCCAAGGCCCTCGTGTGCACGTGAGGGCGGCCCGAGCCCCCATGCGCTACGCTGCGTGCGTGATGAACCGTCGCTCCCTCGGTGCGTGTACGTGCATCCTCTTCGTCGCCGCCTCGGGCTGCGGCCGCGACCGCGTGAGCGCGCCGATGGCGGAGCCCAGCGCGAGGGCCGCGGGACGGCACGCGACTTCTAATGCCTCGGCGTCGGCCTCAGCGGAGGCGCCGGGCAAGGGCGGCCCGCTCCAGGAGATCGCGGGCGACGGCCCGCTCGTCGAAGGGCGCGTCGCCTTCGAGGGCATGGCGCGGCCGGTGAAGGGCGGCGTGAGCGTCCACGGCGTGACCCTCGACGAGGGCGTCGTCACGCGGCACCTCGGCGCGCAGGGCAAGGGCGGCGCCGACGCGCACCTCGGCGCGCGCGTGCGCGTCGTCGCGACGCTCGAGAAGGTCGAGAGCCACCCCAAGCCCGGCGAGCCCGTCATGCAGATGCGCACCGGCACGTTCTTCGCGCCGCGCGCGGTCGAGTCGATCACGTTGGTGAAGCCGGCCGAGGTGCTCGAGGGCACGCTCGCGCGCTCGAAGGGCCTGTTCGCGATCGGCGGGCGCATGGTCACGAGCGACGACCTCGAGTGGTCGCTCCGCGACGCGAAGCCGGGCGATCGCGTGCGCCTCTGGGGCCAGCCGCGGACCTACGTGTGCCCGCCTCAGGCTCAGTGCTTGATCGAGGGCAGCATCCCCCTCTTCGACATCGGGCGCGCCGAGAAGCTGCCCTGAGCCTGCGCGCCGGTCGCGGGCGGTCGGCGACCCGCCGTCAGTCGAACGCCATGTAGCAGACCTTGGGCGCGTGATCGCAGTACTCGGTCATGCACGCGATCATCTTGCGCTCGCCCCGCGCCGCCGTGGCGCTCAGCATCCCCTGGCAGTCGCTCATCGACAGCGCGCCGTTCCCCGACTTCTTGCAAGCAGCCGTGACGCGCCGGCACGCGGTCTCGGTGGCGGGGTCGACGTTGCCCTTGTGCCACCCCTCGAGGCAATGGCCGGGGTCCGTGCCCCAGAGCGAGAGGTCGCAGGTGTCCCGGCTGTCGTTGTGCGCCATCATGCACGCCATCACCCGCTGGAACGCCTCGGGCCGGAAGTTCTGCTCGACCGCCTTGCAGTCGTGCTTCAGGATCGAGAACGCCTCGCGAAACGGCGCCCCGAGCGGGCACTTCAGGTGCCCGCACGCGTGCTTCGTGAGCGGCGCGCTCGCGTCGGCGGCGGCGGCGGCTGCCCCTGCGTCGCCACCCGACGCGAGACCGGCGCTCGACGCCGACGACGCGCTCGGCGCCGCGATCGGCGTCGACGTGGACGCGGCGCTCGACGGAGCCGTGCTGGCGCTCACGGGCGGCGCCGGCTGAGCGACGATCGGCGGCGGCGCAGGGGGCGAAGAGTTGCACGCGCTGCCAGCGGCGACGACGGGCAC
>JAEUKG010000205.1 GCA_016794325.1 Myxococcales bacterium
CGCGGCTCTCGCGCACGCCGGCGACGACCGCGTCGTCGCGGTGGGCCGCCGCGTGCACCGCGAGCGCCTCGTCGTACAGGCGGATCGCGTCGTGGTGGCGGCCGCCCGCCGCGGCGACGATCCCGAGGTTGTGGAGCGCGAGCGCGCGGTCGGGGTGGGACGCGAGGATCACGCGCGCGCGCTCGAGCCTCACCTGGGCCGCGGGCCAGTCGCGCTCGGCGATGGCGACCAGGCCGAGGCTGTTCTCGGTGCGCCCCACCGCCAGCGAGCTCGCGCCGTACCCGCGCGCCTCGAGCGCGAGCGCGCGCTCGTAGCGCGCCCGCGCCTCCGCGAGCCGCCCCTCGAGCCGCAGGACGCCGCCCGCGTTGTGGTGGTGGCGCGCGAGCGCGGGGTGCTCGGACCCGAGGAGCTCGGCGTCGATGCCGAGCGCGCGCTCGTGGAGCTCGAGGGCGCGCGCGCGCTCGCCGCGGACGCGCGCCAGGTTGCCGAGCGCCGTGAGCGTGCGCGTGACGTCGAGGTGGCGCTCGCCGTGGAGGCGCTCGCGCGCCGCGAGGCTCGCGTCGAGATCGCGCCGCGCGAGGTCGAGCTCGCCGGTGTTGGTGCGGGCGACACCGAGCAGGAAGCGCAGCGCCGCCTCGAGATCCGCCGGAGACCCGAGCCGCGCGATGGCCGCGGTCGCCGGCGCCTCCGAGGCCACGACCTCGGCGAAGCCGCCGCGCTCGGCGCGCACGGCGAGGAGCTCGAGCCACACCGCGGCCGCGGCGCGGTCGTCGCGACCGCCCTCGGCGGCCACGAGCGCCGCCCCCGCCTCCCGCTCCGCGAGCGCGATCTCGCCGCGCCGCCGGAGCGCGCTCGCCGCGACGAGCCGCGCCTCGGCGATCGCGGGCCGGTAGCCGATCGCGTCCGCCTCGACGACGAGCGCACGCGCCGCGGCCAGGCTCTCCTCGCTGGCGACGCCGGCGGCCCCGTCGGCGCGCGCCGCCGCGAGGCGCCCCTCGAGGTCGCGGAGCGCGACGGCGCGCGGGCCGGCCGGCCGCGGCTCGAGCGCGCCCAGTCCCGCGGCGTCGTCGCAGGGCGCGAGGTCGGGGAGCGCGGCCGTGGCCTCGCCCGCCGCGAGGGTGACCTCGGGCGTGGCGCGCTCGAGGCCGCCCGCGATCGAGGCCGCGACCTCGAGCCGCCGCGAGAGGCAGTGCATGCGCGCGTCGAGGAGGGCGGGGGACTGGGCGTGCCGGACCGCGGTGGCCTCGCACGCGGCGCGGTGGGCCGACGTCCATCGCGTGCAAAATGCACGCAAGTCCGCGATCGCCCGCTCCGCCGCTGCGGGCGCCCACGGCGCGCCGGTCGCGCCGAACGCCTGCCGGATGCGGCTCGCCCGGCCCTCGTCGAGGACGCGGGCGGTGAGCGCCGCCCCGCCCGCGCAGGGATCCGGCGCCGGACGCCGGACGCCGAGGGCGACGATCACTCCGCAGGCGATCGCGGCCGCGGCGATCGCGGCCGCCACCCAGGTCACCCGCCGCGCTCGGGGCCTCGGCGCGAGCGCGGCGAGGAGGGCGTCCATCGAGGGGACGCGCGCGCTCGGATCGCGGGCCAGCGCGCGGGCGAAGCTCGGCGCGAGGTCGCCGGCGTCGGCCGCGAGGGTGGGCCCCCGCTCGAGCGCGGCCCGGAGCTCGGCGGCGGTGCGGCCCGCGAACGGACGCACCCCGAACAGGACCTCGTGGAGCGTCACCGCGAACGCGAGCTGATCGCTCGCCGGCGTCGCCGCGCCCCCGGCCCAGAGCTCGGGCGCGAGGTAGGCGGGCGTGCCGACGAGCGCCCCCGCGCGGGTGAGCTCCAGGCTCTCGCCCGCGTCGAGGGCCGCGTCGGCGCTCGGCGCGCCCAGCCGCGCGAGGCCGAAGTCGGTGACGCGCGCGCGCCCGTCGTCGCCGACGAGCACGTTCTCGGGCTTGAAATCGCGGTGAACGAGGCCCGCGGCGTGGGCCGCGGCGAGGCCGCGACCGGCCTCGAGCATCACCGCGAGGCGCGCCTCGCGCGTCCGCTCCGCCGCGGCGCACCACCCGCGGAGCGTCGCGCCGACGACGTGCTCCATCGCGAGGTACACCGCGCCCTGGAACCGGCCCACGTCGTGGATCGCGACGACGTTGGGGTGCGCGATCCGCGCCATCGCCTGGGCTTCGCGCTGCATCCGCTCGCCGGCGCCGGGGGCGCTCCCGGGGCGGAGGAGCTTGAGCGCGACCTTGCGATCCAGCTCCGGGTCGTGCGCGGCGTAGACGACGCCCATCGCCCCCTCGCCGAGCGCGCCGACGACGACGTATCGGCCGACGCGATCGCCGGGCGCGGGGCCGGCCTCGGTCGCGTGCGCGAGGGGCGTGCCGCCCGCGAGCACGCTCACGACCGCGCTGCACTCGGGGCACGCGTCGACGTGCGCCTCGGCGGCCGCGCGCTCGTCCTCGCGCAGCCTCGCGTGGAGGTAGGCGTCGATCGTGGAGTCGTCGAGGCACCGCTGCTTCACGATCGGTCCGATCCTATCCGACCGCCGAGGTCCGGTGTAGCGTGGGCGGCGCGATGGAGCTCGACGCGCTGTGCGTGGCGGCCGAGGCGGCTCTCGCCGGGGTGCGCCTCGATCGCGAGGCGTTCGCCGCTTGGCTCGCCGCGAACGAAGCCGGCCGCGAGCTCTCGTCGAGCGATCCCTCGAGCGGCCCGCCCGACGCCGCCGAGCGCGCCGGTGAGCTCGCGCTCGCGTGGGCGATCGGCCGCGGCGATCCGGCCGCCGCGCGCCTCTTCGACGAGCGCTACGTGGCGCCGCTCGGCGGCGCGCTCGCGCGCATGCGCCTCTCCGAAGCCGAGCTCGACGAGGTGAAGCAAGCGGTGCGCGAGCGCCTGCTCGTCGTGGGCGAAGGCGGTCGCGCGCGCGTCGAGGACTACGCGGGCCGGGGCCGCCTCGCCGGCCTCGTCCACGTCGTGGCGACGCGCGAGGCGCTGACGCTGCTCCGCCGCGCGCGCCACGAGCCCGCGCGCGCGCTCGCCGACGACGACGGCGCGCTCGATCTCACCGGGCCCCTCGTGGGGGCGGGCGATCCGGCGCTCGCGATGGTGAAGGCCCAGTACCGCGCGGCCTTCCGCGGAGCCTTCGCCGACGCGGTCGCGGCGCTCACCGCGCGCGAGCGCAACCTCCTGCGGATGCACCTCTTGCGGGGGGTGAAGCTCGAGCAGCTCGCGGCGATGCACGGGGTGCACCGCGCCACCGTCGTCCGCTGGCTCAAGGACGCGCGCGACGCCGTCCTCACCCGCACGCGATCGTCGCTCGCGGCGACGCTGTCGGTTCGGGCCGACGAGCTCGAGAGCCTCGCGGCCCTCGCCGAGAGCCGCCTCGACGCGAGCATCGAGCGCCTCCTCGCGACCCACGACGGCGCCGATCAATAGCGGCTCGCGGCGCCGCTTCGCGCCGCGGCCTCGAGCACGCGCGAGCTCTTCCCTGCGATGCGCCAGCGGTCGTCGCGGGTCGCCACGAGCAGGAGCGAGTCCTCGATCTTGTTGCCCTCGAACGAGACCTCGACCCGGGCCTTCGCCGTCCGATCGGCGACCTCGACCTTGAGGATCTTGTAGGTGACCGGCTGCTTGTGCGTGATCCAGCGCGTGGAGGCTTGCTCCACCGTCTCGACGAGCGTGGGTTGGCCGATCGACACGACGGCCGCGCCTTCGTTCCACGCGGAGAGCATGCGCTCGCGGTCGCGCATGTCGAGCGCCTCGAAGTGGTTGCCGACGACGGCCTCGACGACGTCCTCGGCGCGGACGGGGCCGCAGGCTGGGGCGGGCTTGGAGGCCGTCGAGCAGAGGGCGGCGGCGGAGAGGGAGAGCGCGATCACGAAGGGGCGGAGGTTCATGGCGATACGGTCCTTTCGATCCAGGAACGAGGCCCGCGACCGAACGGCGCACGTTTTTTTTCGCCTCCCGCGGCTCGTGTGGGTGCGGGTCGCACCAATCGGTGCGCCGATCGGGCGCGCCGCGCATTCCTGGGGTGGAGCCCGAACGAACCATGAGCCAACACCTCCTCTCCCGCCGCCTCTTCCTCTCCCACGCCGCGCTCTCGTCGGCCGCGATCGTCGTCCCCGGCGCGAGCGCGCTCGTTCTCGGCTGCTCGAGCGCGCGCGGCGAGGTGCGCGTCGGTGACGCCTCCGCGCCGTCGGTCGGGGCCGCGAGCGCCACCGCCCGCGCGCGCGCCCCCCGATGCGCGCCCGGCGTCGCCACCGACGCCAACATCGAGGGCCCGTACTACCGGCCGGGCGCCCCCTTCCGCGCCGACCTCGTGGAGCCGGGCATGGCCGGCCTCCCGCTCCTCCTGAGCGGCGCAGTGATGTCGCTCGACTGCAAGACGCCGCTCGCGGGTTCGGTGATCGACGTGTGGCAGGCCGACGCGAGCGGCCACTACGACAACGACGGCAGCATGAAGCTCCCCGAGGGCGCGCTGCGCCTCCGCGGCAAGGTGCGCTCCGACGCGAGCGGCGCCTTCGCGGTGCGCACCCTGCTCCCCGGGCGCTACCTGAACGGCGCGCGCTACCGGCCCTCGCACGTCCACGTGAAGGTGTCGGCTCCGGGGCACGCCCCGCTGACGACGCAGCTCTACTTCCCCGACGACCCGTACAACGACGGCGACGCGTTCTTCCTCCGGTCGCTGATCCTCGACATGTCGCGCGTCCGCGGCGATCTCGCCGGGCGCTACGACTTCGTGCTCCGGCCGCTCGCCGCGGCCCGGTAGCGACTAGGGGGTGTCCCTGAACGGGTTCGGTCTTCCCGTGCCCGTGCCCGTGCCCGTGCCCGTGCCCGATCGGGTCCGAACGGAAGTTCTTGTGGTCACTGCACGAGGTTTCCATCGGGTCGGCGGCGTGCTCCATTGGGCGCGTGGTTCG
>JAEUKG010001272.1 GCA_016794325.1 Myxococcales bacterium
GGGCGCGAGGCGCGGAGCGCGGCGGCGCTCCTCGCCGCTCACCTCGACGGCGACGCGCTCGGCGCGCCGCTCTCGGGCCTCGTCCGCGAGCCCGGCGCGCGCGTCGTGGGCGGCGCCGCCGGCGGGCCGTCGGCGATCGTCGTGCGGCTGGTCGCGCCGAACGCCACCCTCGACGCCGCCGTCGAGAAGGCGCGCGCCGCGCTCGCCCAGATCCGCGCCGCCGGCCTCGACGACCAGGCGAGCGCCCGCGCGTGGCAGCGGCTCGAGCGCGGACAGAGCGCGAAGGCCGCCGATCCGACCTCGCGCCTCGGCGATCTCTTCACCGGCGGCGCGGCGCCGTCGAAGCCGTCGGCCGACCAGGTCCGCGAGCTCGCGAAGGACGCATTGCGCGACGAGGCGCTGATCGTCGTCGCCCACCGGCCGAAGCGATGACGTCGCCCCCCTGGTTCCACGTGGGCGGCGACGAGGTCCGCCTCTTGCGCGACGGGCTCGAGGCGCTGCCGGCGATGATGGCGGCGATCGAGGGCGCCCAGACCGAGATCCTCCTCGAGATGTACTGGATCGGGGCCGACGCGGTGGGCAGCCGCTTCGTGCGCGCGCTCGCCGACAAGGCGCGGCGCGGCGTGACGGTCAAGGTGATCTACGACGCGCTCGGCAGCCTCGGGGTGCAGCCCGAGTTCTTCCAGCCCATCGTCGACGCTGGCGGCAAGGTCCACGAGTACCACCCGCTCCTCCCCATCCGGCCGACCTTCAGCGTCGCGAACCTCGAGCAGCGTGATCACCGCAAGGTCCTCGTCGTCGACCGCAACACCGGCTTCACCGGCGGGCTCAACCTCGCGACGGAGTGGGCGCCCGTCGAAGAGGGCGGGATGGGCTGGCGCGACGACATGATCGAGGTCCGCGGCGTGGCGGCGATGGAGCTCCGCACGCTCTTCTACAAGACGTGGCGCAGGCTCGCTTGGGAGCTCCCGCCCCACGATCTCCTGCCGATCCGCCGCAGCCGGAGCCGCCCCGTCTTCGTCCTCGCGACGCAGCGCCGGAGCAAGCGCGGCATCCACCGCGAATACGTCTCGCGCATCAACGCCGCCCGGCGCACGATCGACATCGCGAACTCCTACTTCGTGCCCGACCGCGCCGTGCAGAAGGCCCTCGCCCGCGCGAGCGTGCGCGGAGTCCGCATCCGCGTGCTCCTCCCCGCCCGCGGCGACGTGCCCATCGTCCAGCTCGCGCAGGAGGGCCTCTACGATCGCTTGCTCTCCCACGGGGTGGAGCTCTACGTCTTGCCGGGGCCCATGATGCACGCCAAGACCGCCATCATCGACGAGACCTTCGTGACGATCGGCAGCTACAACCTCGACGAGCGCAGCTACCGGAAGAACCTCGAGGTCAACGTCGCGGTCGAAGATCGCGCGTTCGCGGCCCACGTCCGCGGCTACTTCGACGAGGACGTCGCCCGCTCCAAGCAAGTCGACATCGTCGCCTGGCGCGGGCGCTCGGTCATGCGGCGCGGCGTGGAGCGCGTGGCCCTCGCCCTTCGGAGGTTCTGGTGAGCGATCGGACGGCAGAGTCGTTCGCGGTGCGGGAGCGGCTGCGGCAGGTGACGCGGGCGGGCGGCAGCGTGGGCCTCACGCTGGGGATGCTCGCCGCGTACCTCCCGCACCGGCGAGCGCGCCACAAAGAGGCGGACATCGACTACCGCGACGCCTGGGTTCGCGCGTGGGCGGGGGCGGTCCTGCGCGTCTTCCGCGTGCGCGTCGACGTCGTCGGGAGCATCCCACCGCGCGCCGGCGGGCGCATGGTCGTGTCGAACCACCGCTCCGCGCTCGACATCGGCGTCGTGCTGTCGCAGTTCGGCGGGCGCATGGTCTCCCGCCACGACATCGCCGGATGGCCGGGGCTCGGCGCCGGCGCCAAGCTCATCGGTACGGTGTTCGTCGACCGCGCCGACGCGAAGAGCGGCATGGTCACCATCCGCGCGATGCGGCGGCTCCTCGAGGAGGGCGACACCGTCGACGTGTTCCCGGAAGGCACGACGTTCGCGGGGGACGAGGTGCACGAGTTCCACCCGGGCGCGTTCGTCGCTGCGGTGGGGGCGCGGGCGCCGATCGTGCCCGTCGGCCTCGCGTACGAGCGCGGCAGCGGCGCCGCGTACGTGGACGAGACCTTCGGGCACCACCTGGCGCGCATCGCGGCGGCGCCCCCCTCGCGCGTCGTCGTCGCGGTCGGCGACCCGATCCCCACCGAGGCCCGGCGCGCCAAGGACGTCCAGGCCGAGACGCGCGCCAAGGTCACCGAGCTCGTCGCGCGCGCTCGAGCTCGGTCCGACGGTCGAGCTTGATGCGTCGCGTTCGCCGTTGACCGGCGGCGAGCCACGGCGCACCATCCCCGCCGGAGGTGTTTCGTATGATCGAGGTCGGAGTGATGGCGCCGGATTTCGAGCTCCCGTCGAGCGAGCTCACGCCCGAGGGCAAGCCTGGCAAGAAGATCAAGCTGAGCGACTACCGCGGGAAGAAGAGCGTGGTGCTCGCCTTCTACCCCCTCGACTTCAGCCCCGTCTGCAGCGGCGAGCACGGATGTTTCAAGGACGACATCGGCGCGCTCGAGGGCGCCGGCGCCGAGGTCATCGGCGTGAGCGTCGACAGCGCGTGGTCGCACCTCGCCTTCAAGAAGAGCCTGGGCATCACCTACCCGCTCGTCGCCGACTTCCACCCGAAGGGCGCGGTCGCGACGTCGTACGGCCTCTACGAGGCCGACAAGGGCTTCACCTCGCGCGCGACCGTCGTCGTCGACAAGCAGGGCAAGGTCGCCTACGTGGAGAACCACGGCCTCGGCACGCCGCGCGACAACAAGAAGATCCTCGCCGCGCTCGCCGCCGCGGGCTGACCGGTCGCAGGCGACGTCGGCGGCGGTCAGCCGCCGCCGACGAACTGCACGACCTCGATGACGTCACCGTCGGAGAGCCGATGGGTCGCGTGCTCCGCGCGGCGAACGATCTCGCGGTTGACCTCGACGGCGACCGGCCCTTGCGTCAGCCCGAGGTGATCGAGGACCGCGCGCACGGTCAGCGCATCGGGGACCTCGTGCTTCGATCCGTTGACGACGACCCACATGTCCCCGGAGGTATAGCCCGCCCCATGACGACCGAAAAGCTCTACGGGTCGAGCCCCGGGGACGTCACCTTCGCCGCCCCCTCGTGGGAGCTCGGCGCGTTCGACGGCGCACCGTCGGTGATCCTGCCGCACACGCTGTTCTACCCCGAGAGCGGCGGCCAGCTCGGCGACCGCGGCACCCTCGACATCGGCGGGGTCGCGGTGCCGGTGCTCGACACTCGGATCGACGACGCCGGGATCATCCACCACCGGGTCGCCGCTCCCCCCGCCGCGGAGCCGGGCCCCGTCGTCGGGACGCTGGACGCGGACCGGCGGCGCGACCAGACGACGCAGCACACCGCCCAGCACGCGCTCTCGCAGGCGCTCTACCGCGCGGCGCGCGCCGAGACCGTGTCCGCGCGCCTCGGCGAGAGCACGAGCACGATCGACGTCGACGTCGCCGCGCTCGGTGACGCTCCGCTCCACGACGCCGAGGACCGCGTGAACGCGGTCGTGCGCGACGACGCCCCGATCGCCGTCACCTTCCCCACGGAGGCCGAGCTGCGCGCGCTCCCCTTGCGTCGGGCCCCGAAGGTCGCCTCGGGGGTGCGGGTGGTGAGCATCGGCGACTTCGACGTCACCCCGTGCGGCGGCACCCACCTCGCGAGCGCCGGCCGCATGGGCTACGTCCACGTCGTCGGGGTCGAGCGCTACAAAGGGGGCACTCGGGTCACCTTCGTCGCCGGGGCGCGCGCGGTCGCGCACGGCCGGGCGACGACGGCCACGCTCGGCGCGCTCGCGCGGTCGCTCACGTGTGGGCCTGAGGACATCGCCTCCCAGCTCGACAAGCTCCGCGCCGAGCTCGACCTCGCGCGCGCCGCCCGCGGGTCGCTCCAGGGGGAGCTCGCGCGCACGCTCGCTGCGCTGCATCTGTCGAAAACTCCGGAACAATCTGGCGCGCCCACGGTCGTGGCGGTGGCGCGCGAGCGGGCGGACGTCGGCCTCCTCCGGGCGCTCGCGGGGGCGCTCACGGAGCGCCCCGACGTCGTCGCGGTGTGCGTCGCGCGCGACGGCGACGGGTGCCCGATCGTCGTGCAACGGGGCGCGCGGGCGGCGGTCGACTGCGGCCGATTGCTCAAGGAGATCACGCAGAAGCTGGGGGGCCGAGGCGGCGGCCGGCCCGAGCGCGCGGAGGGGCGGGTCGGGGACGTCGCGCCGGAGCTGGTGGTCGAGCTTGCGAAGAGCTTGCCATTCACCTGAGAGGACGTGTCTCCTTCCATAATCGTGGCCGCACCGGTGAAGATCCCCGCCGCAGTCCCCGGTGACCCTGAAGACGTCTCGTGGGCGCTGTCCACCGCCGAGGCGATGTACGGGCGCGGCGACGTGGCCGAGGCGCTCAAGTGGGTGCGCCGCGCGGCCGAGGCCGCGTCGGAGGCCGAGAACGACGACCGCGCGCTCGAGCTCGCCAAGGCCGCCGCCGATCTCACCGCCGCGATGAGCGCCGCGAGCGCCGCGCCGCCCCCGCCCCCCGCCGCGGCCGTGCTCACCAAGACGGTGCAGACGCCCGTGTCGGCGCTGCCGCCGAGCGTCCGCGCCGCGCAGATCCGCGCGGCGGAGGACGCCGCGGAGAAGCGCTCGAACGCCCCGCGACCGGCGGCCGGCGCGCCGGCTTCGGCGCGTCCGCCCGCGGGCCTGGACGCGACGCGCCCGACGTCTCGGCCGCCGCCCGCGGCGACCGGCGAGGTCCCGACCGCGGCGGCCGCGCCGCACTCGAAGCCGCCGTCGGCGCTGCCTCCGCGGCCGCTCGCGACCGCGGTGGGCCCCGAGCGGACCGGCAAGCCGACCGGCGCCGTCACCCCGCTGCGTGCCCGCCGAAAATCCAACGCGAACCTCGACGCCGAGGCGCGCGCGGCTCGCCTCGAGCGGCAGACGCCACCGAGCGGCACGCCGGCCGCGACGATGCGCTCGATCGGCGACGAGCCGAGCGCGCCGACGGTCGAGGTCCCGGCGATCGACGAGAAGGCGGCCCGCGAGCTCTTGACGCGCGAGATCGCGAGGAAGAAGCGACGCAGCCGGCCCGACGGGCGCGCGCGCATGCCGTCGACGACCGACGAGTGGGACGCCTTCCCGACGCAGTCGCTCACCGGCGACGAGCTCGCGACCATCACCGGCACGAACGAGCACAAGCTGCCGCCGCCCGCGCCGCCGCCGAAGAAATCGGACGTCCCCGCCCGCACCTCGGTGGTGCCCGTGTCTGCGGCGGCGAGCGCGCACGACGACGACGGCGCGACGCCGCCGCTCATCGCCACCCAAGCGATTCGCGTGGTCCTCTGGAAGGACGCGCAAGGGGTGCACGTCGCCCCGGCCGGGACCGTCGTCTCCGCGATCACGGTCGACGCCCTCGTGGTCGCGCTCGACCCCGCCGCCGACATCAGCGCCTGGTTCGAGCACTTCGACGTCAAGCCCTGAGCGCCGCGCGCGGCTCCGATCCCCCGACGGCCTCGGACGCGGACCGGTCTGGTACCTTTTCGGCGACACAACCTCCCCGAAATTCGCTAGTTTGTGGCGCAGTTTCGCCGAGGGATTCATGTTCGAAGAGTTCGGGATCAACGCTGGTTTCGTCGAAGACCTCCACGCTCGCTACCTGCAGAGCCCGCAGGCCGTGCCCGAGGAGTGGCGCGCCTTCTTCGACAAGCACGCCCACGAGGCCGACGCCCCGCGACCGCGGCCCGCCGCGGTCACCGCGCCCGCGCCGACCAACGGCGCCCACGCGTACGTGAACGGCGCGAAGCCGGCGGCCCCCGCCGACACGGCCGACCGCCTCGCGCTCGCCGCGGTGCAGGGTCGCGTCTACCAGCTCGTCAACGCGTACCGCGTGCGCGGCCACCTCTTCGCCAAGATCGACCCGCTCGGCCAGCCGCCGGACGCGGCGCCGGAGCTGGACCTCCGCAACTTCGGCCTCTCGGAGACGGACCTCGACACCACCTTCCCCACCGTGGGCATCGCCGGCGTCCCCGAGCGCGCCACGCTCCGCCAGATCGTCGCGCACCTCGAGGAGACCTACTGCAGCTCGATCGGCGTCGAGTTCACGCACATCGAGGAGCCGGACCAGCGCGAGTGGCTCCAGACCAAGATGGAGTCGACGCGCAACCGCCCCGCCCTCGACACGAGCGAGATGGTGCGCATCCTCACGCGCCTCACCGACGCGGAGATCTTCGAGCAGTTCATCGACACGAACTTCCGCAACGCGAAGCGCTTCTCCTGCGAGGGGGCCGAGAGCCTCATCGCGATGATCGACCTGCTCATCGACGCGGGCGGCGCCCAGGGTCTCGAGGAGGTCGTCATCGGCATGGCGCACCGCGGGCGGCTCAACGTCCTCGTCAACGTGCTCGACAAGCCGGTCCGCGAGATCTTCGCGATGTTCAGCGACCGCAACCCGGAGCGCTTCGTCGGCGGCGGCGACGTCAAGTACCACCTCGGCTACTCGGTCGATCGCGTCACCTCCTCCGGCAACAAGGTCCACCTCTCCCTCTGCTTCAACCCGAGCCACCTCGAGTTCGTGAACCCGGTGGTCGAAGGGCGCGTCCGCGCGAAGCAGGATCGTCGCAAGCGCAAGGGAGTCATGCCCCTGCTCGTGCACGGCGACGCCGCGTTCATGGGCCAGGGCATCGTCCCCGAGACCCTGAACCTCACCGGCCTCGAGGGGTACACCACGCAGGGCACGGTGCACCTCGTGGTCAACAACCAGATCGGCTTCACGACCGTCCCCGAGGACTCGCGCTCCACCCGCTACGCGACCGACATCACGCGCATGCTCAAGGTGCCGGTGTTCCACGTCAACGGCGAGGACCCGGAGGCGGTGGTCCAGGTCGCGCGCCTGGCGATGGAGTTCCGCCAGCGCTTCGGCAAAGACGTCGTCATCGACATGTATTCGTACCGGAAGTACGGCCACAACGAGGGCGACGAGCCGCGCTTCACCCAGCCGCTGATGTACAAGCTCATCGACCAGAAGCCCACCGTGCGCGAGATGTACGTGCAGCGGCTGATGGACGCGGGCCAGGTCACTCGCGCGCAGGCCGACGCCCTCGTCGCGGCGCGCAAGGCCGCCCTCGAGCAGGCGCTCGAGGAGGAGCGCAAGGGCGACTATCTCAAGCCGCCCAACGCGTTCGAGGGGCTGTGGTCGACCTACCACGGCGGCCCCGACGAGACGATCGACGAGGTCGACACCAACGTCCCGCGGGCCAAGCTCGTCTCGCTCATCGAGCGCCTCTCGGAGCTTCCGGCGGGGTTCTCGGCGCACCCGAAGGTCCGCGACAACGTCATCCTCGCCCGCAAGAAGGCGGTCCTCGAGGACAAACCGTTCGACTGGGGCACCGCCGAGCACCTCGCGTTCGCGTCCCTCCTCGCGGGCGGCACGAACATCCGCCTGAGCGGCCAGGACGCCCGCCGCGGCACCTTCGCCCACCGCCACGCCGCGCTCCACGACACGGTCACCGGCTCGCGCTACTGCCCGCTCGCCGAGATCGGCCCCGGGCGCTTCGAGGTCTACGACTCCCCGCTCTCCGAGGCCGGCGTGCTCGGGTTCGAGTACGGCTACAGCCTCGACACCCCCGACGGCCTGGTGCTGTGGGAGGCGCAGTTCGGCGACTTCTTGAACGGCGCCCAGGTCATCGTCGATCAGTTCATCGTCTCGGCGGAGGACAAGTGGCTCCGGCTCTCGGGCCTCGTGCTGCTCCTTCCGCACGGCTACGAGGGCCAGGGCCCCGAGCACTCGAGCGCCCGCGTCGAGCGGTTCCTCCAGATGTGCGCCCAAGACAACATCCAGGTGTGCAACCTGACGACGCCGGCGCAGCTGTTCCACGCGCTGCGCCGCCAGGTGCTGCGCCCGTGGCGCAAGCCGCTCGTCGTCTTCACGCCCAAGAGCCTCCTCCGGGCGAAGGACGCGACGAGCACCCTCGCCGACCTCTCGAAGGGCGGCTTCCAGCGGGTGATCCCCGACGCCTCGGTCGATCCGCGCAGCGTCAAGCGAGTCCTCCTGTGCAGCGGCAAGGTCTACTACGACCTCGTCGCCGCCCGGAAGGCCCGCGGCCGCGAGGACGTCGCCATCGTCCGCCTCGAGCAGCTCTACCCCATGAACGAGACGCTCATCGAGGCCCTGTCGCCCTACGCCGACGGCACGAAGCTCGTCTGGGTCCAAGAGGAGCCACGCAACATGGGCCCCTGGTACTTCCTCAACGCGAACCTGCGGCAGAAGATCGGCGACCGGCTCCCGCTCTCGGTCGTCTCCCGCCCCGCCGACGCGAGCCCCGCGACGGGCAGCAAAGCGAGCCACGACCTCGAGCAGAAGCGGCTGATCGAAGAAGCCTTCGCGGTGTGAAGTGCTGGCCGCGTATTGGCACGTCCCGGCGCTCGTCGTCGGCGTCATCGCCCTGGCGTTCTTCGTCAACCGATTCGCGCCCGAGAAGCGCAACCGCGTCCGCCGCTGCGTCATCCTCCTCGCGTTCACGCTCGTCCTCCTCGGCGCCCAGGAGCTGCTGAAGGGCAACGAGGCGTGGCGCCTGCGGCTGTTCGTCGGATCGGAGATCGTCGAGGCGTTCCTCGTCATCAACCTCGCGGCGACGACGTTCTTCGATCTCGTCCTGCCGAAGACCCGGGTGAGGCTCGCGAGCATCGCCAGCGACCTGACCGTCGGCGCCGCCTACATCGTCACCACCGTCGGTATCCTCGCGTCCGCAGGGCTGAATCCGGCGAGCGTCGTGGCGACGAGCGCCATCGTCTCCGGGGTGTTCCTCTTCTCGATCCAGACCACGCTCGGCAGCGTGCTCGGCGGCGTCGCCATCCAGCTCGACGGCTCGGTGCAGGTGGGAGACTGGATTCAGCTCGAGAACGGCCGCCAGGGGCGCGTACGCGAGATCCGCTGGCGGCACACCGTCGTCGAGACCCGCGACTGGTCGACCATCATCGTGCCGAACGGCTCGCTCCTCACCCAGAACATCATGATCCTCGGCCGGCGCGGCGGCAAGAACGTGCCCCAGCGCATGTGGGTCCACTTCAACGTCGACTTCCGCTACGCGCCCTCGCGCGTGATCGAGGTCGTCACCGAGGCGCTCCACGGCTCGCCGATCGAGCGCGTCGCCGACGATCCCAAGCCGAACGTCGTGTGCCTCGACATCGCGCGCGACGGCAAAGACAGCTTCGGGCTGTACGCGGTCCGCTA
>JAEUKG010000262.1 GCA_016794325.1 Myxococcales bacterium
CGGCGTGCTCGGCGGCGTCGGCTTCCCGCGCCCGCTCGCGATCGAGGCCGTCGTCGGGATCGAGAAGACCGTCATGCTCGGCGCGGAGTACGGCTTCCTGCCCAAGACGTCGATCGCCTCCGTCGACGCGCGGGCGTGGGCGCTCGCCGCCGACGTCCGCGTGTTCCCTTTCCGCGGGGCGTTCTTCGTGGGGATGCGCGGCGGGTACCAGTCGATCCTCGCCGAGGCCACCCTCACCGCCGCCGGGATCGGCTCGTACACGGAGTCGGTCGAGGTCGCCTCCTGGTTCGTGAACCCGCGCGTCGGGTTCCTGTGGACGTGGAAGCCCCTCGCGATCGGCGTGGACGCCGGCGTGCAGATCCCGATCGCGACCACCGTCTCCCGCTCCTCCTTGCTCGCCCTCGCCGCGCCCGACGTCGACGACCGCGTCACCAACGCGACCAACGTCCTCGGCCGCGTGCCGCTGCCCACCCTCGATCTCCTGCGCGTCGGCCTCGTGTTTTGACGCCGCCGCGACCGTTCACCCCCTCCGTGGAGGTTCTCCGATGACGTTCAAGTCCGTGCTCCCGTTCGCCCTCGTCCTCACCGCCGCGTGCTCCGTCACTCAGGAGACGACCCCGGTGGAGGTCCAACTCGACCCCGCCGTCGCCAAGTCGCACGCCAGCGCGCTCACGACCGCCGTCGCGAGCGCCGAGGCCGACGACGGCCTCGCGATCACCGAGGCGCTCGGCAGCGTCTCCGACACGTCCGTCGCGCTCGTCCCCAAGACGAAGAGCGGCGCCCGGCGGCGGCTCGTCCGCTCGACCGTGACCTGCGCCTGCGACGCGGCCGCGCGTCGCTGCGACTTCGACGGCTGCCGGATCGGCAGCGCCACCGTCGCCGGATCCGTCGCCTGGGGCGACGGGGTGATCTCGTGCACCGGGCTCTCGGTCGACGTCCCGAGCCAGGCCGGCGCGGTGAGCGAGGCCCACGCGACGATCGAGTGCGCGCTCACCTACGGCGAGGGCAGCGTCGCCGGCGACGTGCGCTCGACCGGGCGCGCCGTCGTCGACGGCGTGACGTACACCTGGGACGCGACGCTGGTCGCCCGCGACGTGACCTTCACCTCGAGCGCGCTCACCGGCGGGTCCGTCGAGGCGAAGGCGTCGGTCACGACCTCGTCGGCCACGCGGAGCGAGGAGCGACTCGAGGCCTCGGCCTCGGTGTCGCTGCCCTGAGCGCTTCGGTCCGCCGTGGCTTGTCGGCGCGCGCGATCGGGCGTCTGATGGGGCGATGCGCTACCGCGAGATCGTCCTGTCGGGCCCCAAGAAGAACGCGCTCGGCCGCGCCCTCATGGACTCGACGCGCCACGCCATCGAAGACGCCGGCGGCGCGCCGCTCCTCCTCCGGGGGGAGGGCGGCGCCCTCTCGGCCGGGCTCGACATCGGCGAGGTGTGCTCGCTCGACGAGGGCGGCCTGGTGGGCTTCCTCGGCGCCCTCGACGACCTTATACGTGCACTTTACACGTATCCGGGGCCCACCGTCGCCTGCGTCGACGGACACGCCATCGCCGGCGGCTGCGTGCTCGCGCTCGCCTGCGACGTGCGCATCGCCGAGGACGCCCCGGCGATCAAGATCGGCCTGAACGAGACCGCGAACGGCCTCGTCTACCCGCCGCGGGTGCTCGCGCTCGTGCGCGCGCGCGTCCCCGCGGGCGCCGTCGACCGCGTCGTGCTCGAGGCCGGGCTGTACCCGCCGCGCCAGGCGCTCGCCCTCGGGCTCGTCGACGAGGTGGTGTCCGGCGCGCGCGCCGCCGCCCACGCCCGCGCGACGGCCCTCGCCGGCCACCCTCAGGACGCGTACGCCCGCAACAAACACGCCCTGCGCGGCGATCTCCTCGTCCCCGAGGAGGAGGAGCGCCGCTTCGTGCAGGAGACGATCCCTCTCTGGGCCTCGGCCGAGACCAAGGAGCGGCTCGCCAGGGCGCTCGCCCGTTGACCTCGACTCACACCCACTCGGGCAGGACGCAGCGGAACGCGGCGACGTCGAGCCTCGGCGGCGCGTGCTCGGCGCCGGCCGCGGCGCGCTCGCACGAGAGCTCGAAGGCGCGCACCGCCGACGCTCCGCCCACATCGCCGTAGCCGAGGCCGCGGATCGCGCACGGGAGCGTGAAGGCGCCCGCGCCCACCCACGTCGGGGCGGCGCACGCTCCCCCGACGTCGAAGAGCGGGCGCGACGACGTCGTCACCGGGGTCGCCGCGCAGCGGACGAGCGCGTCGAACGACACGGCGCCGATCGCCTCCTTGGGGAACCGATCCTCCCGGCACTCGGGGCCGAGATCGGTCGGGTGCGCGCACACCGGCTCGGTGACCCACTCGGCGAGCTCGCGCGCGCGGAACGCCCCCGGCGGACCTTCGGTCACGGCGACCGTCGCGAGGCCGACGTCGGCGCGCGCCCGCGCACGCTCGGCGCGCGTGGGGAGGCGCCCCGCGAAGCGCATCGTGCACACTTTGTGCGCGGTGTACGCGTCGACGACGGCGGCGATTCGCGGCGACGGCGCGCGGAAATCGCGCAGCGCGCCGGGCGGCTGGACGAGCGGGGTCACGCTGGGGCACGAGAGCGTGCCGTGCTCTCCCGCCGAGCACCCGAGCGGGATGGCGCTGATCCAGAACGAGCCAGCTCCCTCCCTCGCGCAGACGCGCACGAAGGGCACGCCGATCTTCTCGGCCGTCGCCGGAGCGCACGCGGCGACGTCGCCCAGCGGCGACGCCGCGCCGCCGTCCTGGGAGCGGACCTCCACGCGGGCGGGCGCGCGCTCGCAGCCGATCGCCGCCGCCACCAGCGCGGCGACGGCGAGGAGCCGCCGCGACGCCCTCACGATGCCCGCTCCTCGGCGTGGAGGTCGCCGGCCGCGTGCCGACGACGGCCGAGCACGAGGTGCCACGCCGTGATCCCCACGACCCCGAGGGCGAACGCGGCCACGAGGTACGCGCCCGCCCCCGGCCCCGCGCGGACGGTGACGTCACCGACCTGCTGCGTGCCCATCATCACGGGCTGGAAGGCGTCGACCTTGAGCGGCGCGTCGGCGCTGAGCTGGTGCCCCATCGTGTGCAGCAGGCGGTCGAAGCGCGCGACCGAGAACCCGAGGAAGAAGAGCACCATCACCGCGAGGTCGACCAGGGCGCGGACGTTCCCGAGCGCGGCGACGCGGAGGCACAAGAGCGCGAGGACGCCGAGCCCGAACGGGAGCCAGCCGAGATCGGCGAGCGCCGCGCCGTCGATGGTGCGCATGCCGATGCTCTGGTGGAAGGCGTTGATGCCGACGAGGTCCGCGCCGCCGTTGCCGCTCGCGACGTGAGTGGGATAGACGTCGAGCCAGAGCGGGGCGGAGCGCCCCGCGCGGGAGATCTCGACGCCCCAGAGAGGCCTCGCGAACGCGAGACCGAGGG
>JAEUKG010000298.1 GCA_016794325.1 Myxococcales bacterium
GTGCCCACGCTGCGCGGCGTCGCTGCGTTCGGCTGGGCTCCGCGCGAGCACGACGAGGATCACGACGGCGTGCCCGACGACGTCGACCAGTGCCCGGGCGTCGCCGAAGATCGCGACGGCTTCGAGGACTCCGACGGCTGCCCCGACCTCGACAACGACGAGGACGGCGTGGTCGACAAGGAGGACGCCTGCCCCAACGTGAAGGGCGTCGAGTCCACCGATCGCTCGAAGAACGGCTGCCCGCCGGGCGACGCCGACGGCGACGGCATCACCGACGACGTCGACCGCTGCCCGAACGAGCCCGGCGTGGCCAGCTCCGACATGGCGAAGAACGGCTGCCCGATCCGCGACACCGACGGCGACGGCATCACCGACGACAAGGATCGTTGCCCCGGCCAGCCCGAGGACAAAGACGGCTTCGAGGACGAAGACGGATGTCCCGATCCGGATAACGACGGCGACGGCGTGAGCGACGCCCAGGACGCGTGCCCCAACGTGGCGGGCGAGCCCTCCACCATCGCCGCCGAAAACGGCTGCCCGAACCCCGACCGCGACGGCGACACGATCGAGAACGCGGTCGACAAGTGCCCCGACCAGGCCGAGGTGTGGAACGGCGTCGACGACGAGGACGGCTGCCCCGACGAGGGCGGCAAACCGCTCGTGATCACCGAAGAAGATCGGGCCCCCGGCCGCTTGACGGATCCGGTCGCCCCGAAGGTCAAGCTGGCGAAGGCGCTCGTGTTCGGCGGGACGCCCGAGGAGCCGACCATCGATCCGAAGAGCATGCCTGCGCTCCGCGCGCTCGCGCACGAGCTCTCGCGGCGCAACTACCTCATGCTCTCGGTCGGCGTCCGGCCGGCGGCGGGTCCGAAGGGCCCGGCGGCGGCGCTCGCGCGGTCGGCGCTCGTGGCGAAGGTCGTCGGCGAGCTCCTCCGGCGGCCCTCGGTCGCGAGCGCGGTGGCGTGGGACTCGGTGAAGACGCAGCCGGGCGCGAACGAGACGGGCATCGGCCTCGTCTTCGCCCCTGGCGTGGCGATCCCTGGCCCGAAACCCCTGCCGGTCGCGAAGTGAGGTGACGTGAAGGTCCGCGCGCTCCGCTCCTCGCTCGCGCTGCCCTTGGCCGTGCTCGCGTTCGCGGGCACGGCGGACGCGCAGCGGCGCCCGGCGCCGCCCCCGCGCGAGCCGAGCGCCCCGGCGGTCGAGGAGTCGAAGGACCTCAAGGCCCACTTCGGGATCGACATGGCGCAGCGCCTGTCGCGCTCGACCGACCCCGAAGACCGGCTGCGCGCGATCGCGCGCGCGGCGTCGTCGGCGAAGCGCGACGACGCGATCGCGTTCCTCACGCCCCTCGCGGAGCCGAGCTCCGCGGTGCGCTCCGACGGGCGCGCGATGCTGGAGCTCGTGCGGGCCCTCGCGCGGTTCGACGACAACGAGAAGGTGACGCGAGCGCTGCTCGGCATCGTGTCGATGCAGGGTGGGCGGGTCTCGGGCTCGCGCTCCGATCCCAGCCCCGAGGATCCCGACAACGCCGCCCGGCTCGAGATGGCGCGCGGCTCGGCCGCGCTCGCGCTCGCGCGGTCGCGCGATCCCAAGGCCGTCGAGGGCCTCTTCGCGGCCGCGCGCGGCGGCTCGGCGGGCCAGGCCGCGGCGCGCTCGGCGCTCGTCGCGTCCCCCCCCGCGGCGCTCCCGCCTGCGATCGCGAGCGCGGCGGCGTCTCCCGCGCTCCTCGGGGCGCTTCCCGATCTCGGCGATCTTCGAACCCTCGAGGCGATGCGCGGCGCGGCGAAGGCGAGCGACCCGCAGACGCGCGCGACCGCCGTGCTGGCGCTCGCGCGGATGGGCGACGCCCGGGTCGTGGAGCTCGCGAAGGCCGGCCTCACCGAGAGCGACGCGCGGGTCAAGGCCTCGTCGGCCGAGGCCCTCGTGCTCGTCGACTCGCCCGATCGCTTCAAGGCCGTCCTCGCGCTCTTCGAGGACGAGGCCACCACCCTCGCCGGCATCCGCCTCGCCGAGCGCGTGTCGAACGACGCGATCGTCGGCCAGCTCGGCGCCCGCGCGTCGAAGCACCCGGAGCGGGCGATCCGCCTCGCCGCGCTGCGCGCGCTGTCGCGATCGCCGGAGCTGCTCGCCGTCCGCTCCTTGCTCACCCTCGCCCAGGATTCCACCATCCGCTACGAGGCGATCCACGCGATGGCGCGGTCGCCTCACCCGTCGGCGGCGACGGCGATCGAGCAGCTGCTCACGAGCCCGCCGGGGATCCCGAAGGGCCCGGAGGTCGACGCGACGCGGCGCCTCGCGGCTCGCGCCTACCTCGTGCGCGCCATCGTCCGCGGCGACCGCTCGAGCCGCGCGGACGAGGCGATTCATGCACTCTACACTGGTTCGGACCCGACGGGCCGCGAGGTCGCGACCCTGTGTGAGGTCGCGCTCGGCCTGGCGACGCTCGAGGAGCGCCTCGCGAGCTCCGACGCCCGCGTGCGGCGCGCGGCGGTGATGGGGGCCCTCGCGCTCGACCCCAAGAAGACGCGCGCCGCGCTCTACCCGCACGTCGCCAAGGACCCCGACGCGCGCGTCCGCGAGCTCGCGACGATCGCGCTCGTGGGCGACCCCGAGGGCCCGCTGCCGATCACCCTCCCCGCGCTCGCCGACCGCGCCGGCGCCGGCGGGCCCGACAGCGGCATCGCGGCGCGCATCATCGCCGAGCGCGCCGACGACGCGATCCTCGAGCGCGTGTGGAAGCTCCTCGGCGACAAGTCTCCGATCGTCCGCGAGCACACCGCGCGCGGGCTCGGTCGGGCGCGCGCGCCCCAGGCCACCGGTCGCCTCGTCGCCGCTCTCGCGTACGAGGCGTCGCCCGTCGTGCGGCGCGCCGTCGTCGCCGCCCTCGCCGAGCGGCCCGATCTCCACGTCCTCTTCGTGCGCGACGCGCTGTCGAACGCGGCGACGCTCGACCCTGACGACACCGTGCGCTGGCTCGCGGCGCGCGCGCTCACCCCGTCGCCGCTGCCGGCTCCGCCCGTGTGGCGGGAGGCGGCGTGGCTTCGCGTCACGACCGACGGCGCCGCGCCGAGCGGCGCGTACGCGGGCTCGCTCCACCGCGACGACGGACTCGCGGTGCCGATCGTGTTCGACGGCGACGGGTTCGCGGTGGTCGCCGTGCCCCCCGGCG
>JAEUKG010000363.1 GCA_016794325.1 Myxococcales bacterium
TCGTAGGCGTGCACGACGAGGGCGCCCGTCTCCGCCGCGCGGACGCTCGAGGCCGCGAGGGCGTCGGCGTACGTGGCCCCGGTGATCGTGACCGCGGGCCCCTCGGCGCGCAGGCGCGCGAGCTTGGGCGCGGTGACGATCTCGGGGACGAAGATCTCGGCGCGGTGCCCGAGCCGTCGCGCGACGTGAGCCACCGCCACGCCGTGGTTGCCGCCCGACGCCGCGATGAGGCCCGCGGGCGGCACTTCGCTCGACAGGACCTTGTTGAAGGCGCCGCGCGGCTTGAAGGACCCGGCGTGCTGGAGGAGCTCGAGCTTCAGGGAGAGCGCGCGCCCGAACGTCGCGTCCGACAGCGCGAGCATCGGCGTCCGGCGGACGTGCGGCGCGATGCGCGCGTGCGCCCGCTCGATGTCGGTGCGTTCGATCACGCTCCCTTCGATATCACGCCCGCGCACGACCTACGACGGGCACGCACGGCTTGCGCGCGAGACGAAAATCCCTCGTTCTTCTCCCCCCTTGCCGCTCGATGGCGGGAGGACTACAAGCGCTCTCACCAAGGAGCCCCCACCATGGCCACGAAGATCGCCATCAACGGTTTCGGTCGTATCGGTCGCTGCGTCGTCCGCGCGCTCAACGAGCGCGGGATCAAGGACCTCGAGGTCGTCGCCATCAACGATCTCACGGACGCGAAGACCCTCGCGCACCTCTACAACTACGACACCGTGCACGGCCAGGCGTCCCCCAAGGCCAAGGCCGGCGAGGGCACGCTCGAGATCGGCGGCCACACCATCAAGGTCACCGCCGAGAAGGACCCGGCCAAGCTGCCGTGGAAGGACCTCGGCGTCGCGATCGTGCTCGAGTGCACCGGCCTCTTCACCGACAAGGAGAAGGCCAAGGCCCACCTCGACGCGGGCGCCAAGAAGGTGCTCATCTCGGCCCCTGCGAAGAACCACGACGCCACCATCGTCCTCGGCGTGAACACCGAGTCGTACGACGGGTCCAAGCACCACGTGGTCTCCTGCGGCTCGTGCACCACGAACTGCCTCGCGCCGGTCGCCAAGGTCCTCCACGACACCTTCGGCATCAAGCGCGGCCTGATGACGACCATCCACAGCTACACCAACGACCAGCACGTCCTCGACGTGCCGCACCGCAAGGGCGACCTCCGCCGCGCCCGCGCCGCCGCGCAGAACATGATTCCCTCGTCGACCGGCGCCGCCAAGGCCCTCTCCGAGGTCATCCCCGCCCTCAAGGGCAAGTTCGACGGCCAGGCCGTGCGCGTCCCGACGATGGACGTCTCGCTCGTCGACCTCACCTTCGAGACCGACAAGCCGATGACCAAGGACAGCCTCCACGCCGCCCTCAAGGCCGCGTCCGAGGGCGCGATGAAGGGCATCCTCGGCTACACCGAGGAGCCGCTCGTCTCGAGCGACTTCATCGGCGATCCGCGCTCGTCGATCTTCGACGCCACCGTCACCCAGGTGCAGAGCGAGAACTTCGCGAAGGTGATGAGCTGGTACGACAACGAGTGGGGCTTCTCGAACCGCATGATCGAGCTGTCGCAGCTCATGGCCAAGGGGCTGTGATCATGGCCTCCCCGCTCGCCGGAATCACGTCGATCAAGGACATGCCCATCGAGGGCAAGCGGCTCTTCATCCGCGTCGATTTCAACGTGCCGCTCGAGGACGGCAAGATCACGGACGACTCGCGCATCCGCGAGGCGCTGCCGACGATCAAGCACGCCCTCGAGCGCGGCGCGCGGGTGATCCTCGCCTCGCACCTCGGCCGCCCCAAGAAGGGCCCCGATCCCAAGCTCTCGATGGAGCCGTGCGGCGCGCGGCTCGCCGAGCTCCTCGGCGTCGAGGTCCACGTCCCCGACGACTGCATCGGCGACGCGGCCAAGAAGATCGTCATGGATCTCCGCGCGGGGCAGGTGTGCCTCCTCGAGAACCTCCGCTTCCACCCGGAGGAGGAGAAGGACGACGAGGGCTTCTGCCAGGAGCTCGCCAAGAACGCCGACATGTACGTGAGCGACGCGTTCGGCGCCGTGCACCGCGCCCACGCCAGCGTCCACGGCATGGCCAAGCTGTTCCAGGATCGCGGGTGCGGCTTCCTCCTCGAGAAGGAGATCGCCGCCCTCGGCACGATCGTGAGCGCGCCCGAGCGCCCCTACGTCGCCGTCCTCGGCGGCGCCAAGGTGAGCGACAAGATCGCCGTCATCGAGGCGCTCCTCGAGCGCGTCGACCGCCTCATCATCGGCGGCGCGATGGCCAACACCTTCCTCGCCGCCAAAGGATGCAACATGCAAGCATCCAAGATCGAGGAGGACAAGCTCGCCCTCGCGCGCACCCTCATGGAGAAGGCCGAGGCGAAGAAGGTCGCGATCCTCCTGCCGACCGACGTGGTCGTCGCCGAGTCCCTCGAGGCCAAGGAGGGCAAGGTGGTGAAGGCCGCCGAGGTCCCCGCCGGCCACATGGCGCTCGACATCGGCCCCGCCTCGCTCGAGGCGTTCGCCAAGGCCTTCGACGGCGCCAAGACCATCCTCTGGAACGGCCCGATGGGCCTCTTCGAGAAGGCCCCCTTCTCCAAGGGCACGTTCGGCGTCGCCATGGCGATGGCCGCCTCCAGCGCGTTCACGGTCATCGGCGGCGGCGACAGCGCGGCCGCGGTGCACGAGGCCGGCGAGGACGTCGCGGCCAAGATCCGTCACATCTCGACCGGCGGCGGCGCGTCCCTCGAGCTCATCGAGGGGAAGAAGCTGCCGGGCATCGAGGTTCTGCGAAAGTCCGTCTGAAGGGAACCCGAACGACCATGCACGCGAGCCGCAAGCCCCTCATCGCCGGCAACTGGAAGATGCACTATGGCGGCCCCGCCGGGGTCGAGCTCGCCATCGCGTGCGTGAGGATCGCCCCCAAGGTCCCCAAGGTCGAGCTCGTCATCGCGCCGCCCTTCACCGCGCTCGCCGCCTGCGCTCACGAGTGCGAGGGCAAGGGCGTCGCAGTCGCGGCGCAGAATTTCTACCCGAAGGATCAGGGCGCCTTCACCGGCGAGGTCAGCGCGCCCATGCTCAAGGACGCGGGCTGCACCTGGGTCATCGTCGGCCACAGCGAGCGCCGGCAGTACTTCGGCGAGACCGACGCGAGCGTCGGCGAGAAGACGAAGGTGGCGATCGCCTCGAAGCTGCCGCCCATCGTCTGCGTCGGCGAGACCCTCGCCGAGCGCGAGTCGGGCAAGACGCTGGAGGTGGTCCGGCGCCAGGTCGCCGCCTTCCTCGATTTCATCGCCGAGGCGCCCGGCGTGGCCGCGATCGCCTACGAGCCCGTCTGGGCGATCGGCACCGGCAAGACCGCCGGCCCGGCGGAGGCGGAGGAGGTCCACGCCGCCATCCGCGCCCAGCTCGCCGACCGGCTCCCCGAAGTCGCTGAAAAGACACGCATTCTGTACGGCGGCTCGGTGAAGGCCGACAACGCCAAGGGCCTCCTCGGGTGCGCCAACGTCGACGGCGCGCTCATCGGCGGAGCGAGCTTGGACGCTGCCTCGTTCGGTGCTATTGCCGAAGCCGCTCAAGGACTTACCTGACCGGTACGGCAGAGCTCGCCCCATGCTCCAGACCTTCATCGACATCGTCCACATCTTCTGCTGCATCGTGCTCATGCTCGTGGTGCTCCTGCAGCAGGGCAAGGGCGGCGGCATGGGCGCTGCGTTCGGCGGCGGAGCGACCGCGCAGGTCTTCGGCGGCCGCGGCGCGGGCAACCTGCTCACCCGCACGACCGCCATCTGCGCGGCGATCTTCATGATCACCAGCGTGTCGCTCGCCTACCTCTCGTCCTCCGGCGACCGCGCGCTCAAGGCCAAGGCCGCCGTCGAGGCCCAGAAGCACAAGGATCGCGGTCAGGCCCGCCCGAAGGACGCGCCCAAGGACGGCGACAAGGCGCCCTCCGACAAGGCGCCGGGCGACAAGGCGCCCGGTGACAAGGGGCCGGGCGACAAGGGACCGAGCGACGCGCCCAAGCCGTGAGCGCGCCGCGCGGCTCGCGCGCGGAGCGTCCGTCGTCCGCCGGAGCCCCTGACGGGCCTCCGCCTTGGATGACGCCCGAGCGCCTCGTCACCGTCGCGCTCGTCGCGACCCTCGCGCTCGGCAAGCTCCTCGTCTCGGGAGCCGCGCTCCGCTACACCGCGTTCGCGGCCGTGTCCGACGACGACTACGCGCGCGTCGTCATCGCCGAGGC
>JAEUKG010000386.1 GCA_016794325.1 Myxococcales bacterium
CGAGACCACGCTCGGCATCATCCCCGGCGCGGGCGGCACGCAACGCCTGCCGCGCATCGTCGGCGAGGCGCGCGCCAAGGAGATGATCCTCCTCGGACGTCGGCTCGGCGCCGAAGAGGCGCTCGCGTGGGGGCTCGTCAACGGCGTCGCCCCCGCCGGCAAGAGCGTCGTCGACGACGTGGTGGAGTGGCTCGAGCCGATCGCGAGCGGCGCGCCGATCGCCCAGGCGGCGGCGCTCGAGGCGATCGATCGCTCGTTCGACACGACCCTCGAGCTCGGCCTCGAGCTCGAGCGCGTGAGCTACGACCGCGTCCTCGTCAGCGAGGATCGTCGCGAGGCGCTCGCCGCGTTCGCCGAGAAGCGAAAGCCGCGCTTCCAGGGCCGGTGATGTCGGCCAAGGACGACACTCCGCCGCCCGAGAGCGCCGGGGCGCGCATCAGCGCGCGCTTCGGGCCTGCGCTCTTCCGCGGCAAGGTGCTCGGGGGGCGCTACGAGCTCGAGTCGCTCGTCGGCGAGGGCAGCACCGGGCTCATCGTCCGCGCGCGCGATCGCGCCGAGAACCGCAGCGTCGCGGTGAAGTTCCTCCGGCCCGCCCTCGTCACCGACGAGCTCCGCCTTCGCTTCGACCGGGAGGCGCGCGCGATCGCGGTCCTGCGGAGCCCGCACGTGGTGGCGGTGCTCGACGCCGGCGCCGACGGCGACCTGCCCTACATGGTGCTCGAGCACCTCGAGGGCGAGGACCTCCGCCAGCTCCTCAAGCGCGAGCACCGGCTCCCCGTCGCCGACGCTGTTGTGTGTATGATGCACGTATGTCGAGCGCTCGTCGACGCCCACGCCCGGGGCATCGTCCACCGCGACCTCAAGCCGGCGAACCTCTTCGTGACCAAGCGGGACGGCGCGCCGTTCGTGAAGGTGCTCGACTTCGGGGTCTCCAAGATCCTCGACCGCGAAGTGCTCGCCCCCGACGACGAGGAGGAGGTCACGCGCGCGCAGACCACCCTCGGCTCGCCGCGCTACATGGCGCCGGAGCAGGTGCGGAGCTCGAAGGACGTGGACGCCCGCGCCGACCTCTGGTCGGTGGGGGTCGTGCTCTACGAGATGCTCGCGGGCGCCCACGCGTTCCCCGGCCCGTCGGCGAGCGCCGCCTACGGCGTGCTCCACGACGAGCCCGTCCCCCTGGTCGAGCGCCGCGCCGATTGCCCGCCCGCGCTCGCGGCCGTGGTCGCCCGCTGCCTGCAGAAGGATCGGGAGCGCCGGTACCGCTCCGCCGCCGAGCTCGAGGCGGCACTTGCAGGCGCGGCGCCGAGAACGTAAAGCTTCGGCCCATGTCGTCGGACGGGAAGCTCAAGGAGACCCTCTCGCGCGTCGAGAAGGGCGGCGCGCCGAAGTACCACCAGAAGAACGCGGAGACGGGCAAGCTGTTCGCCCGCCAGCGCATCGCCGACCTCTGCGATCCCGGCACCTTCGTCGAGGACGCGGCGCTCGCCAACGCCAACGACGCCGAGCTCCCGGCCGACGGGGTCGTCACCGGCACCGCCAAGATCGGCGGGCGCGAGGTCGCGATCATGGCCAACGACTCCACCGTCAAGGCGGGCTCGTGGGGCCGGCGCACGGTCGAGAAGATCCTCCGGATCCAAGAGACCGCGACGCGGCTGCGCTGCCCGATCCTCTACCTGGTCGACTCCGCGGGTGCGCGCATCACCGATCAGGTCGAGATGTTCCCGGGCCGACGCGGCGCCGGCCGCATCTTCTACAACCAAGTCCAGATGAGCGGCATGGTGCCGCAGGTGTGCCTCCTCTTCGGCCCCAGCGCGGCCGGCGGCGCCTACATCCCCGCGTTCTGCGACGTGGTGGTGATGGTCGAGGGCAACGCCAGCATGTACCTCGGCTCGCCGCGGATGGCAGAGATGGTCATCGGCGAGAAGGTCACGCTCGAGGAGATGGGCGGCGCGAAGATGCACTGCTCCGTGTCCGGGTGCGGCGACGTGCTCGTGAAGAGCGAGGCGGACGCGATCGCCTACGCGCGCCGCTACCTGTCGTACCTCCCGTCGAGCTGCGACGAGGCACCGCCCGCGGTCGAGTCCGGGCGCCCCCGCGCGAGCGGCAAGCGCCTCGAGGAGATCATCCCCGCGGACGAGAACAAGCCGTTCGACATGATGCAGGTCATCCACGAGATCGTGGACGAGGGCTCGTGGTGCGAGATCAAGGCGCTCTTCGCCCGCGAGATCCTCACCGGGTTCGCCCGCATCGACGGGCGCGTCGTCGGCATCGTCGCCAACCAGCCCAAGTGGCTCGGGGGCGTGCTCTTCGTCGACTCGGCCGACAAGGCCGCGCGCTTCATCTGGCTCTGCGACGCGTTCAACGTTCCGCTCCTGTACCTCGCCGACGTCCCCGGCTTCATGATCGGCACCAAGGTCGAGCGCCAGGGGATCATCCGCGCCGGGGCCAAGATGATCGCCGCGGTCAGCGAGGCGACGGTGCCGAAGATCTGCGTCGTCGTCCGCAAGGCGTATGGCGCGGGCCTCTACGCGATGTGCGGCCCGGCGTTCGAGCCCGACGCCTGCATCGCGCTCTCGTCCGCGTCGATCGCCGTCATGGGGCCGCAGGCGGCCGTCAACGCCGTCTACTACAACAAGATCCAGGAGATCCCGGCCGGCCCCGAGCGCGATCGCTACGTAGCGGACCTCCGCGACGAGTATCGCGCGGACGTCGACCTGATGAAGCTCGCGTCCGAGCTCGTCATCGACGCGGTGGTCCCCGGCGACCGGCTGCGCGTCGAGGTCGCCCACCGCTTCGCGCGCTACGCCCACAAAGACGAGCCTCGGCCGAAGAAGAAGCACATCGTCTCTCCGGTCTGAGGGCCGCCGTGAGCCGTCGCCTCGTCTTCGCGCTCGCGGTCGCCGCGTTCGCCTGCCAGCGGGAGCCCGTCGCGCCCGCGGTGATCGTGCCGGTCCCGATGCCGGCGCTGGCGCCGACGCCGGCGCAGCCGGCGAGCTCTGCCGAGGCGCCCCGCGTGCGGCCGCCTCCGACCACCTTCGGCGTCGGCGACCTCGTCGACGTCGAGTGGCGGGGGCAGTGGTACGCCGCGACCGTCCTCGCGGTGCCCGACGCGGGCCGATACACGATCCACTACGACGGCTACGGCGCCGAGTGGGACGAGACGGTGGGATCGAGCCGGATCCGGCCGCGCGGCGCGGAGGCGGTCGACCCCGGCCCCTGAGGGCGCGACGCGCCGAGTGCAGCGCGTGCCGATTCGGGCTACGATGTTCGTCCGCCGGGCTTCGGATCCATCGATGAAAAGACGCGCACTCGTCCTGCCCGGCTGCATCGCCCTCCTCGCGGCGCTCGCGCTCCCCGTCGACGTCGGAGCCACGGACGCGACGCCGCGGGCGCCCGCGCCCGTCGCCCGCGCCCGGGCGAGCCGGCCCAACGGGCCGGGGCTCTTGCGCGCGCTCGGGCCTCACGCGCGCGCCGGCCTCGCGCCGGCGTCCGGCGAGATCGGCGCGCTCGTCGCCCTCCCTCGCGGCACGAGCGCCGAGGCCCTCGGGCTCGCGCCCGTCGCGCCGGGGATCGCCCGTCTCCGGGGGAGCGCGGATCGGATCCTCTCGTTCTCCGACATGCACCCGGAGCTGCGGGTCGAGGTCGCGCCGCCGCTCCACTTGCTCATGGATCGCGCCGGCTTCTACACCGGCGCCCGCCGAGCGCAGCTCGCCGGGGCCGACGGTCGCGGCGCCTACGTCGGCGTCGCCGACACCGGGCTCGACGTCACGCACCCCGAGGTCCGCGACGCGAGCGGCAAGACCCGCGTCGCGTGGATGCTCGACCTGTCGCTCAAGCCGGTCTCCACGCAGCGCGCGCTCTGGCCCTACAAGGACCTCGAGGAGCGCTTCGCGATCCGCAACGACGCGGGCGAGCTCGTCGCGGGCGCGGTGCTCGACGGCGATCAGATCGACTCGCTGCTCGCCAACAAGCAGCGCGGCCCCACCGACGAGATCGGCCACGGCACCCACGTCACCAGCATCGCCGCCGCGACGGGCAACAAGACGGCGTACGGCGGCATCGCCCCCGGCGCGGGCATCGTCTTCGTGCGCGTGACGCGCAGCGGCTCCGACGCCATCGAGAACGACGACCTCGTGCGCGCGGTCGAGTTCATGTTCGACCGCGCCGACGCCGACAAGAAGCCGATCGCGGTGAACCTCTCGCTGGGGAGCGACTTCGGCTCTCACGACGGCAAGATGCTCTGGGAGCAGGCGATCGCGAGCCACGTCGGGCCCACCAAGCCCGGGCACGTCCTCGTGGCGGCGGCCGGCAACAGCGGCTCGATCGCCGACACGCCGATCCACCAGTCGGTGCACGTCGCGCGCGGCGGCAAGTTCAAGGTGCCGGTCCGCACCGAGGGCGCGACCGAAGACGGCCAAGTCCAGATCTGGGTCACCCTCCGGCCGGGCGCCGACCTCAAGATCGGCCTCGACGGGCCGGACGGCGAGTGGATCGCGCCCGTCGCCGAGGGCGAGCAGTCGGGCCGCAACCAGGACGGGTATCGCTCGGGCGTGATCTACGGCTCGAAGGCCACGAACGACGGGCAGATCCCCGAGGGCTCCCGCGGCGCCGTCGTCGTCTGGGCGGGCAAGTGGCCGAGCGGCGACTACGCCGTCACCTTCGAAGGCGAGGGCACGGCCGAGCTCTACTTGCAGGGCGTGGGGGAGGTCGGGCTCGGCGGAGCGCGGCCCGCGTATTTCCGGCACGGCGTCCGTGAAGGGACCATCAACCTCCCCGCGACCCACCCCGACATCATCGGCGTCGGCGCGACGGTGAACCGCCCGAAGTGGCTGAGCATCGGGCGCGTCGAGGTCGCGCTGCGAGCGCCGGTGCTCGATCCGACCGGCGCCTACGCGGTGTCGGGCTCGCGCGATCTCACCGAAGGCGAGATCGCCTGGTTCTCCAGCGCCGGGCCGACCGCGAGCGGGGTCGCGAAGCCGGAGATCTCGGCGCCGGGCGGCGTGGTCGCCGCCGCGATGAGCTCGCAGGCGGCCCCCGGCAACCCCGGCAGCGTGTTCACGAACCCCGGCTGTCCCGTGAACGCCGACGGCAAGGAGGACGAGCGCTGCCTCCAGGTCGACAAGACCCACGCGATCTCGCTCGGCACCTCGATGGCGTCGCCGATGGTCGCGGGCGCGGCGGCGGTGCTCCTCCAGCGCGATCCCACCCTCACCCAAGACCAAGTGCGGGCGCTCCTCCAGGGCGGCGCCCACCGCTTCCGAGGCAGCGCGCCCTTCTCCGATCAGGCGGGCCCCGGCGAGCTCGACGTCGCGGGGGCGCTCGCGGCGCTCGACCGGACGAAGAACCGCGCCGACGTCCTGCCGCTCGCGGAGAACTGCTGGCTCGCGCTGAGCGCCGACCACGTCGCCGCCGACGGATCCACCCCGCTCACCGTGCTCGTCGAGCTCCGGACGGCGAGCAACCTGCCCGCGGACTTCTTCCAGCAGGACCGCCTGCAGCCCCTCGTCGTCGTCGACGGCGCCGTCCAGGCGCGGCCCGAGCTCGTTCGGCGCGGCCCCGGCGTGTGGGCGTTCGTCTACCAACCGGCCCCTGGGCTCGGCGGCAAGGCCGTCACCCTCGGCGCGACCTTCGACGGCAACCCGGTCGTGCCCTACCGCACCATCCCCATCGCCACCGACGGATGGGCCGCCACCTATCCTCCGGTCGCGCGCGGCGGCTGCGCTATCTCGGATCGCACACCGTGGGGCATCCCGAGCGCCGCCCTCGTCGCCGCGTGCGCGGCGGCGGTCGCTCGCCGCGGTCGCCGGCGCGGTCGGTAGCGCTCGTCAGCGCTCTTCGCCGAGGGTGACCAGCCACCCGTGGGGCTCCCAGCGCTCGTCGTCCGGATCGAACGGGAACTCGGGATCGCCGGCGTTGGTCACGGCGAGCATCACGCGGTCGACGCCCTCGAGGTCCACGAGCGTCATCTGAGCCTCGGTCGACTTCGGGTTCGCGGCGGCGATGGCGATCCGGCCGAGCTCGCGCCCGCGCGCGTCGACGCGGACGAGCGCGGCGCGGAGCCGCGCGTGCTCCTCCCACGCGAGCTCCACCCGCAGGCGCGCGCCCTTGGGCGCGCCCTCGGTGCGGACGACGACGTACGCGGCGCCGAGCGGCCCGAGCGGCGCCCGCGGCGCGAGCCTGCGCGGCTTCGACGGCCAGGGCACGACCCAGTCGGGCGCGACGACGGCGGCCGCGCCGAGCGATCGCGACTCGGGGAAGTGCCACCCGTCCTCGGCCGCCCCGAAGAAGGCGCGCGAGGCCGCGAAGTCGAGGTAGAGATCGTCGACCGCGTGTCGTTTGCCCTTGTGGGTGTTCTTCCAGCTCACCTCGAGGACGTCGAAGCCGTCGTGCTCGTTGGCCCAGCGGCTCGCGCCGATGGGAGTGCGGGTGGGCGCGAGCGCCCACATCCCGCGCACGAGCGCGCCCGGCGAGGCGCCGTACGAGTAGTCGAGCCAGCCGTAGAAGAGCGCGGCTCCGCGGGCGTACGCGCGGCCGGCGGACCCGGCGCCGTTGCCGCCCTCGTCCCGCCACGGATCCGCGATCGGTCGCTCGCGCTGGGCCTGGAAGAGCTCGGCGGCCGCGGGGTCGTACGAGGCGCAGGGGACGAGGAGCGTCGCCAGGTACTCGACCTGCGCGATCGTGGTCGCGCGGTCGACCGACGGGGCCGCCCCCAACATCGACCCGTGCACGACGGCGCGCGCGACGGCGAGGTCGAGGCTGCATCCGGGCGCGATCCGAGCGCTCACGACGCCGTACCCCCAGGCGCGGTCGATCGTGCTCCGCACGTCGCGCTCCTCGACGAACGCCTCGCCGTCGCTCTCGCCGTCGACGAGGTAGAGGTCGTAGGTGGCGAGGACGCCGCGCTCGGGCGGCGGCAAGCGGAGCGGACCGACGAGCCCCGCCCACGCGCGCTCGGCGGCCTCGAGCACGTCGAGGGAGCGCCGGGGCGCGACCCCGGACGCGCTCATCACGCAGAGCGGCACCCGGGTCGAGCACGCGCGGGCGGCCGCCTGCGGCCGGCCGAGCGCGCGCTCGATCGGCTTGCCGGGCAGGGCCCACGGCGGGGGAGCGCCCGCGTCGACGGCCTCGTCGTCGTCCTCCGGAGGCGCCGCCCGCGCGTGGCCGGCGGTGAGGACGGCGCTGGCGACGAGCGCGAGGGCCAGGCGGAGCCGCATCGACCTCGAAGGTTAGGGCCCGGCGAGCGCTCCGCGAACAACAAATCGCGGGTCGCTCGCGCGTCGCGCCGACGGATCCCCGGCTCTCGGCGCGCGATTCCGCGCTGGACGAGCCCGTTTCTGCCGCCGCCCGCGCCCGCCCGCGCGCGTTTTCGACGCCCTCGACGGGTATCGCGCGAGGTGGACGAGAATCCGTTGATTTGACAGGGGGTTTTGACCGCCTCTATCCTCGCGATCGAGGTGACGATGGCGTCTGCAACGTTCGATCTCAAGGGCCAGCTTCGCTTCGACGAGCAAACGTGCACCGTCCACGACTCGTCGAACCAGAGGCTCCTGGTCGTGCCGGCGGCTGCGCTCGAGGAGCTGCTGAAGAACGCCGGCCGCAAGGCGTCGTCGCAATTCGGGACCGCCGTCGGCAAGGCCGCAGGCGCGAGGGTGGCGGCCCGCCTCGGCGGCGCGCAGGCCGTGCTCGCCGCGGGCCTCGAGGTCGTCCTCACCCAGATCGCGGGTGAGCTCACCATCGTCGGTCTCGGCCGGGTGACGGCGGAGCGCTGGGGGCGCGCGATGGTGCTCGTGGTGGCGGGCTCCGCCTCCGACGACGACGCGTTCGTCGCCGCCGTGCTCGAAGGAGCCATGGGGACGGCGACGGGTCGCAACGTCCGTTGCGTGCCGCTCGGCCGCGACGGCGACATCACCCGCGCGCTCGTGTGCTCCGAGACGGGGGCCCAGCGCGCACGCCAGATGTTGACCGAGGGCGCCTCGTGGAGCGCCGTCGTGCTGCGGTTGCAGGGAGGCGCGTCGTGACGCCCCAAGAGCAGATCTCGAAGCTGAACACGCTCCTCGCGCGCGTCCAGCTGCGCGCCGCCGCGCCGCGCGCCGCCGCGCCCCCGTCGGCGATCGCAGCGCCCGTCGCGCCGCCCGCGCCCGTCGCAGCGGCGCCGAAGCCCGCGCCCGCGCCCGCGCCCGTCGCGGCGCCGCCGAAGCCCGCGCCGGTGCAGGCCCCGCCCGCCGCCGTCGCGGCCCCGGACTTCGACATGCCGGAGGCCGAGGC
>JAEUKG010001279.1 GCA_016794325.1 Myxococcales bacterium
GGGCGCGAGGAGCGCGGCGAAGGCGAGGCTCTTGGTGGCGGGGCGCATCAGAAGTCGTACCGAGCGCCGACGCCGGGCGCGACGAGGACGAGCACGCTGCCCGCCGTGGATTGGTCGCCGAAGGTCGCGAGCCCGTCGCCGCGGCCGCTGTTCGAGGTCACGATGCTCGTGCCGTCGCTCCAGGAGGGCTTCGCGAGCGCGGTCATCAGCAGCGTCTCGACCCCGAGGTTCACCTCGAAGTTCTTGGCGATCGCGCGCCCGACCCGGATCTCCGGGGCGACGTAGAGGTACGTCGCGGCCGCGCTCGTCTTCGCGTCGACGGTGTACGTCTCGCCGGCGCTGTTGGAGAAGGAGCCGGTGCGCTCGTCGCGCGCGCTGCCGAGCAGCACCCCCGCGCCGAGGCGGAAGAGGATCGGGAAGCTCCCCTTGAGCTGGTAGTGCGCGGAGCCTCCGAGGGTGAAGCCCGAGAGCCGGATCGCGTCGTCGGCGGTGCCCCGGTTGGCGGCGCGGCCCTTGGGCGCGAGCGTCGCCTCGCGGCTCGAGATCGATTTGTACGCGAGGAGATAGCCGACGTCGGCGCCGAAGCCGAGCCCGGAGCCGAGCTGGTAGGCGCCGTGGAGGACGCCGTGCAGGCCGAACGGCAAGCCCGAGGAGCAGCCGCCGCCGCACGCGTCGGCGACGTCGCCCCCGAACACCGCGCCGAGCGGCATCGCCGCGTCGAGCTCCACCGCGATCGAGGCCGCGGGCCGGAGGTAGTCCGGATCGCGAGCGAGCGCCGCCGGCACGACCGAGGCGCGGTCTTTGTCGGCGACGAACTTCTGCTGCATCGGGAGGAAGCCCTCGGCGGTGGCCGCGAGCTGGTGGGTGCCGGGCCGGAGCCGCCCCTCCCACGCGCCGCGACCGAGGATCACGCCGTCGAGGGTGAGGGTCGACGTGGCCGGCACCGGCTCGATGCGGACCTTCGACGCGAGCTCCTCGCCGAGCAGCGACAGGCTGACGACCTGGCCGAGGGTGACGTTCGGCCGCACCGGCGGCGTGCCGAGGTTGCCCTCTCCGCGCAGGAGCACGGTGTGCTCGCCGGGCGGCAAGATCCCCTCCCACGGCGTCTTGCCCACCGTCGCGCCGTCGACGACGACGTCGAGCGCGCGGCCGGCCTGCTCGGCGACGTTGAGGCGCCCGCCGGCGGTGAGGGCGGCGAGCTCCACCTTCACCTGCACGGTCTGCATCCCCGCGACGTCGATCCGCGCCTCGAACGGCATCGAGCCCTCGGCCGAGACGCGGATGGTGTGGCTGCCCGCGCCGACGCGGATGGGCCCCGACAGGGGCAACGCGCCGCGCTCGCGCCCGTCGACGACGACCTTCGCCTTGGGCGCGCCGCCCACGAGCTCGATCGCGCCGACGGACGCCTTGAGCTGCGCGAGCTCGCGCTCGGCGACGTCCTTCTCGGCCTTGGAGATGTCCGGGAAGTCGCGCAGGAGCGTCTCGTACATCTCGAGCGCCTCGTCGAAGCGGCTCACCTTCCGGAGGCAGACCGCCGCGTTGTAGGTGTTCTTCGAGGTGGCGAGCGCCTTGCGCGACGCGAGGAACTCGACGAGCCCGGCGTCCCACTCGCCGCGGTCGGTGTGGGCGACGCCGCGCTCGAAGTGGGCCTTGGCCTCCGCGCGGCGCGGATCTTCGGCGGCGGGCGCCTCGTCGGCGCGCGCGCGGCTGGTGACGGAAGAGAGCGAGGCGAGGAGGAGGAAGAGCGCGAGGAGCCGGCGGCGCATGGGCGAGGTCTCCGCAGACTACCCAAATTCGCGCCGGACTTGCGCCCGATGGTGGGCGGGTTGCGCCGACGTGGTCGGCGCGGTGACCAGCCCTACCGGGAGGGGCGCTTGGCGGCGCGCCGCGCCGAGGTGCCCGCGCTCCGGCGCTTCTGCGGAGCGGCCGCGGGCTTCTTCGCCTTCTTCTTGGGCGGCGCCTTCCTCTTCGCGCCCTTCTTCTCGCTCTTGGGCGCGAGCATCGTGCCGCGGCATTTCGGCGCGCCGCAGCGGCAGGCGAAGATCGACTCCGCGTCGGGCGGGTCGTCGGGGGTGCGGCCGATGAGGTAGTCATACGCGAGCTCTTCGCCCTTGGCGATCGGCCGGATCGACTCGATGAAGACGCGGCCCTTCTCGACGATCGACTCGCAGTTGGGATCGCACGAGTGGTTGATGAAGCGCGCGTCGTTGCCGCGGACGCCGGCGTCGATGACGGTGCGGGCGTCGACGGTGAAGAGGAAGGTGTGGTTGTCGTCGTGGTCTTTGACCGCGTAGCGGCGATCGGCCTCGCGGTGCGAGATGCGCTCGCCGACGTATTCGATGACGCGCGCGCCCTGGGGGATCGCCCGGACGGCGAAGACGCCTGTGCCGTGGATCGGCGAGCGCCGGGCCTTGCAGAGCGGGGTGGTCGTGGAGGTCTTGAGCTTCGTGGTCTTCGTCGTCGCGTTCATGGTGTGCGTGCCCGCGTCGCGGGCTCGACGCGATAGAGCACGGGTCGCGGCCCGAGCGCAAGGCCGCTCGCGCGTCAGCCGCTGTCGGAGAACCAGCGACCGAGCTCCGCGAGGGTCAGGTCGCGGTCGGGGAAGCGAGGGAGGTCGCGCTCCGAGAGCCAGGTGTAGGCGCCCGCGGCGTGCGCCGCCGCGAGGTCGAACGGCGACAGGCGGGCGGTCCCGGCCTCGAGGTCCAGCCGCGCCGTGACCGGCGCATCCGTACCGGGATACCTTCGCGCGAGGAGCGACAGGACGAGCGGGCCCTCCCACGCGACGCGATCGAACGACCACTCGGGCGCCGGCTCGAAGACGGGGGTGCGCGCGTCGTCGAGGCGGTAGAGGGCGCCGCGCGCGATCCAGTGGCTCATCTTCACCTCGTGGTGCTCGCTCACCCACACGAAGCCGCCGCCGGGGGCGGTGAGCTTGAAGCGGAGCGAGCCGTCGTCCCCTTCACGGAGCCCGACGAGGGGATCGGCGGTGCGCTTGGCCACGCCGCGCACGGTAGCAGCTCCCGTCGCGCCGCACCGCTCGGGCTGGTACGCTCGGAGGCTGGGCCCGGCGGCTCACCCTGCGCGTCGACCGGACGACGGGGACGGTGCAGGCCATCGAGCGCGCGCTCGTCGGCAAGAGCCGCGGGACGGAGGTCGCGCTCACGGACGTCGTCGACGCCGTCGACGACGACGCCGGCATCGCGCTGCTCCTCCGCGACGGGCGACGGCTGGTCCTCACCACCACCGACTGGAGGCCCACCGCGCTTCGCGGTAGGAGCCTCGAGCGCGTCCGCGCCGTCCTCGCCTCGGCGCGGAGCGTGGAGACGGGCTGACGCGCACGCCTTGCGGCGCGCGCGCACGCCTCGCGCGCGCGCGGAGCGCCGAGGCAAAAAAAGACGCGGGGACGCTCGTTGGACCGAACCCTGCAGAGGGCCCGCTGGCTCCAACGAGCCGCGAGGAGATGCGATGAAACGTGTGGTGATCCTGGGGGCAGGGACCGGCGGCACCATGATGGCCAACAAGCTGGCGCGCGCGCTGCCGGCCGACGCGTGGAAGATCACGGTCGTCGACCGCGACGACGTGCACGTCTACCAGCCAGGCCTCTTGTTCCTCCCCTTCGGGAGCTACCGCAAGGAGGAGATCGTCAAGCGCCGAGCGCACCTGCTCGACCCGCACGTCGATCTCCGCTTGGGCGAGATCGACCGCGTCGCGCCCGACGAGAGCGCGGTGCACCTCGCCCACGGCGTGAAGCTCCCCTACGACGTGCTCATCGTCGCGACCGGCTCGCGCATCATGCCCGAGCTCACCCAGGGCCTCACGGGCCCCGGCTGGCGCGACAGCGCGCACGACTTCTACACCCTCGAGGGCGCGTCGGCGCTCGCCGACAAGCTCGACGGGTGGAAGGGCGGGCGCTTCGTCGTCAACGTGGTCGAGATGCCGATCAAGTGCCCGGTGGCGCCGCTCGAGCTCCTCTTCCTCGCCGAGGCCTTCTTCACCCAGCGCGGCATCCGCGACAAGGTCGAGATCGTCTACGCGACGCCGCTCGAGGGCGCGTTCACCAAGCCGCGCGCGTCGGCAGCCCTCGGCGACATGCTGCAGCGCCGAGGCATCCAGGTGATGGGCGACTTCTCGCTCTCGGAGGTCGACGGGGAGAAGCGGGTCCTCCGCGCCTACGACGGCCGCGAGACGAACTACGATCTCCTCGTGACCGTGCCCCTGCACGGCGGCGCCGAGGTCATCACCCGCTCGCAGATGGGCGACGGCGGCGGCTGGTTCCCCACTCACAAGCACACGCTCCAGAGCGTGCGCTTCCCCAACGTGTTCGCGCTCGGCGACGCCACCGACCTGCCGTCCTCGAAGGCGGGCGCGGTCGCGCACTTCCAGAGCGAGGTGCTCTTCGACAACGTGCTGCGCTTCATCGGCGGCAAGGAGCTGGTCCCCGGCTTCGACGGCCACGCCAACTGCTTCATCGAGACCGGCTACGGCAAGGCGATGCTCATCGACTTCAACTACGAGACCGAGCCGCTGCCCGGCCGCTTCCCGCTCCCCGGGGTCGGCCCCTTCACCCTGCTCGAAGAGAGCGCCACCAACCACTGGGGCAAGCTCGCCTTCAAGTGGGCGTACTGGAACGTGCTCCTCGCCGGCAAGGAGCTGCCCCTCGATCACCGGATGCTCATGGCGGGGAAGTGGAGCTGACGATGGACACCCATAGCAACGAAGCCTTGCTCGCGCGCATCGACTCCCTCTCGGCCCAGGTCGCCTACCTCGTGGAGCGCCAGCGCAAGCAGGAGGAGCTCTTCGCCGAGATGACCCCCATCTTGCGCGAGGTCATGGCCACGGCCACGACCCGCCTCGACGATCTCGAGAAGAAGGGGTATTTCGCCTTCGGTCGCGAGCTCGTCCAGGTCGGCGATCGCATCGTCACCGGCTTCACCCCCGACGACGTGCGCCAGCTCGGCGACGCGATCGTGGGCATCCTCGAGACTGTGCGCGCGGTCACCCAGCCCGAGGTGCTCGCCGTCGCGAGCGAGGCCTCCGAGGTGCTGCAGAACTCCGACAAGGTCGAGCCGATGGGCCTCCTCGGCATGGTGCGCGCCACCAAGAACGACGACGTGCAGAAGGGCATGGCGGTGATGATGGACGTGATGCGTCACGTCGGCCGCGCCGCCGAGATCGTCGCCAAGCGCCGCGAGCGCTCGCCCGAGGACGAGAAGCGCGCCCGGCTCGCCAAGGTCATCGGCCCGCGCAAGCGCGCCGTGCTCGGCACCGAGCGCCCCGCGCCCCGCGCCCAGGTCGCCGCCGCGGCTCCTCCCGTCCGGCCCGGGGCCGGCGATCTCGGGCCGCCGGCCGGCTGCGCGGTCCCCGCGAAGCCCGCCCCGGTCGCGGCCGTCATCGACGGCGTGGCCTTCACCGCCGACGGCCACCTCGCCGACGCCACGGTGTGGAGCGAAGACCTCGCCCTCCGCATCGCCGCCGCCCAAGGCGTGGTGATGGCCGAGGCCCAATGGACGGTGGTGCGCTTCGCACGCGCCGACTTCGAGCAGACGGGCGTGTCGCCCAACATCCGCCGCATCACCCAGGGGACGCAGCTCGCGACCAAGGATCTCTACGCCCTGTTCCCCAAGGCCCCGGCCCGCACCGTGGCCAAGATCGCCGGCATCCCCAAGCCCGCCGGCTGCATCTGACATCCCGAGAGGAGCCCATGAACATCGCCACGCCCAAGCGCAAGGTCGCCATCATCTGCTCGCACGGCGGGCTGGACGAGGTCTACCCCTCGCTCATCCTGGGGAACGCCGCGCGCCAGTCCGGCATCGAGGCGTTCGTCTTCTTCACCTTCTGGGGCCTCGACGCGATCACCGAGTCGAAGGTCGATCACCTGCACATGAACCTCGCCGGCAACGCGAGCTCCAACATGCCCACCGTGCTCGCCGGCCTGCCGGGCATGGAGAGCCTCGCCGCGTCGATGATGAAGAAGCAGATGACGGAGCTCGATCTGCCGAGCGTCCGCGAGATGCTCCAGATCCTCGACGAGTCGGGCGCCGAGCTCTACGCCTGCGAGCTCGCGATGAAGATGTTCAAGCGCAAGCGCGAGGATCTCGTCGCCCCGGTGAAGGACGTCATCACCGCCGGGGACTTCTACGATCTCGCCGAGGGCGCCCAGATCATCTTCACCTGAGAGGCGTCGTCTCGCCGCTCGCGCTCCTGGACTTGGGCGAAGTACGACTCGTTGACGTTGTCGTGAGCGTTGTCGTTGACGTTGGACCCCCGGTGTCAGGGTCGTTGTCGCCCTCATCGAGAGGGTCGCAGCTCTCTCCGGCGAAACTCCCTGCGCTCCCTGATTCAGCGAGACTCTCGCGTCGCTCGTTCGGGTGACGCCTCTCCGCGCGACTTCTCGCGGCTCGCTCGTCTTCCTCGTAGGAGGCGCGCGTGGAGATTCGTCGAGCGATCACGATGGGTTGGATGGCGTTGGCGGCGGCAGGTCTGATCGGAGGGTGCGCCGAGGCCGACGGCCCGGTCACCGCGGTGAACGAGCTCGCCAGCGCTCGGCCCGCCGAGCGGCCCGACGCGGGGGCCGAGCGGTTCGGCCCCGCGATCGACGTCCACTGCCTCCGCCACGCCGACTGGCCGACCCACCCGAGCTACGGCGCGCGGGTCGAGGTGCGCGACCTCGTCGTGACGGGCGTGAAGGAGCGCGGCGCGGAGCGTGGCTTCTTCGCCCAGCACCGGACTCGGCCCTCGTGGGGCGGCGTCTTCGTGTTCGTCGGCGAGGCGGCTCCCGCCGTCGCGCCGGGCGACGTGATCGCGGCCCGAGGGGTGTTCGCGTCCTTCGGCGGCTTCGACCGGATCGACGTCCGCGCCGGCGCCGTCGAGCGGCTCGGCCGCGCGACCGTGCCCGCCCCGATCGAGGTCGCGCTCGCCGACGTCGCGGAGGGAGGCGCGCGGGTCGAGGAGCTCCAGGCCGTCTACGTCGAGGTGCGCGACGTCGTCGCGACGCGCGCGACCGCGGGCGTCGACTTCGCGGTGGGGGCCGACGACGACGTCGCGCCGCGCGAGCTCGTCGTGACGAGCTTCGTCGCCGCCGACCTCGACCCGTCGCCGTTCGTGGCGGAGCGCGGGCAGAGGTACGCGGCGATCCGCGGCGTCGGCTACCGCGCGGGCGAGCCGGGCACCTACGCGATCGCGAAGCTCGCCCCCTTCGGCGCCCACGACGTCTTCGCCCGCTGACGTCGGTCGGCGAGCCCTCACTCGCGGGCGCGCACCTTGTAGGTGATGAGCGGGCGCGTGACCGCCACCACCCTCCCGACCCCGCCGTCCACGAGATCCTGGACGACCCGATCGACGTCTTTGTACGCCGCCGGCGCCTCCTCGAAGAGGAGGTCCTTGTCGTCGCAGAGCACGACGCTGCCGAGCTCGGTCTGCCGCAGCTCGCTCGCGCGGAAGCGCTCCCGCAGCCGCTTGCGCGCGTCGCCGCGGGTGTACTTGCGCCCAGCGCCGTGGGCGAGCGACCACCCCGAGCGCTCGCCGTCGCCCACCGGCTCCACCAGATACGTGTAGGATCCACGCGATCCGGGGACGGCGACGACGCCGCGGTCGTGGGGCGCGGCGCCCTTGCGGTGCAGGAGGCCGCCTCCGCGCGGCGTCACCGAGTTGTGGCACACGTCGAGCACCACCCGCGGCTCCCCGCCCACGAGGTCGAGGAACCGGCGCGCCACGAGGGCGCGGTTGGCGTGGGCCCAGCGCACCGCCTCGTCGTGGGCCTCGAGGTACGCCGCGGCCTCGGGCGACGGCACCGGGAGCGCGCCCGCGCCGTGGGCCCGCACGTGGCGGTCGAGGATCGACTGGCCGAGCCCGCGCGAGCCCGAGTGCACGAGGAGCACCAGCTCCGACGCGTCGAGCCCGAGCCGGGCGATGGCCTCCTCGTCGCCGACCTCGTGGATCACCTGCAGCTCGGCGAAGTGGTTGCCGCCGCCGATCGTGCCGAGCGCGGGCTCGAACGCGCCCGCGGACGCGCCGTGCTCGGCGAGGACCTGCGCCGCGTCGCCGTCCCACGGCTCCTCGAGGCCGGCCAGGCGCTTGGCCCACGCGTCGCGCTTGGCCTTGCGCGCCGACAGGCCCGTCCGGAAGAGCGCCATCCCGCAGCCGATGTCGCCCCCCACGAGGTGCGGGTGCACGAAGCCCTCGCTCGCGAACGCCGCGCCGATGGGGTGGCCGCGCCCGGGGTGGAGGTCGGGCAGGCCCACCGCGAGGCGCATGCCCGGCAGCCTCGCGGCCGCCTCGAGCTGCCGAAGCGCCTCGCCCTCGATCCAGCTCGACGGGCTCGCGATCACGCGCACGGTCGCGGCTTCGGGGCGGGGCTCTTCGGGCGTCACCGGACCGAGGGTATCACGCGGGGCGCGGCGCCTCGGCGGCGGCGGTCGCGCGCTTCTTCGCGCGGCGGAGGTAGAGGGCGACGCCCACGCCGACCCCCAGCGCGAGGGCACCCGCCGCGACGTGCGCCTCCCGCCCGAGCATGAACGCCGACATCGTGAGGACGAGCCACGCGAACGCGCCCCGCAGGGTGTCGGGCCTGACCTTGCTCGAGAGCGCGGCGCCGATGACGCTCCCGACCACCGCCGCCGCGGTGACGGCGCCCGCGAGCTTGAAGTCGACCGGGACCACCCCCACGTAGCCGACGAAGCCCGCGAGCGAGTTGATGGCGATGATGAACACCGACGTCGCCACCGCGGCCGGCATCTCGAGCCCGCAGAGGAGCGCGAGCGCGGGGACGATGACGAAGCCGCCGCCGGCCCCGAGTATCCCTGTAAGGATACCCACGGCGAAGCCCACCGCGAGGATGCGGCCCCAGGGCCGCGCGAGGGCGGCCGGGGCGGCCCGCCGCGGCCGCATCATCGCGAGGGCGGTCACCAGCATCACCACCGCGAACGCGAGGAGGAGGCCCTTCGACGGCAGGAAGTGCGAAACCTTGCCGCCCACGAACGCCCCCGTCATCGAGGCCGCGCCGAAGGCGAGGCCGATCTTGTAGCGGACCCGCCCCGCCCGCGCGTGGGGGACGAGCGCGGCGACGCTCGTGATGCCGACGACGAAGAGCGACGTCGCGACCGCGGGCTTGGCCTCGAGGTGGAGCACGTAGACGAGGATGGGCAGGGTGAGGATCGACCCGCCGCCGCCGAGCATCCCGAGCGAGATGCCGATGCCGAGCGCCAGCACGAGGGCGAGGATCACGACACCCGCCCCCGGCTCGAGGTGAGGCGGACCCCCCAGTGCTCGGCCAGCATCCCCACCGTCATGCCGAGCACGAAGACGAGGGCGCCGCTCGAGCCTGACCCCGCGGAGACGAGCCCAGGGCCGGGGCAGAACCCGCCGAGCCCCCAGCCCACGCCGAAGAGCACGGCGCCGACCACGAGGCGCGCGTCGATGTCGCGCCGGGTGGGCAGGTGGAATCGCCCGTCGAACAGCGGCGCCGCGCGGCGCTTGATGAGCCGCTGGGCGACGAAGTGGACGCCGATCGCCCCCGCCATGACGAACGCGAGGCTCGCGTCCCAAGCCCCGAAGAGGTCGAGGAAGCCCACGACCTTCGCGGGCTTCGTCATCCCCGACACCGCGAGCCCCAGCGCGAAGAGGACGCCCGCCGCGGCCGCCGAGAGGTAGCGCATCATCGGCCACCCCCGAGGAGGTGCCGCGCCACGTACACGGTCGCGAAGCCGGCCACCATGAAGCTCCCCGTCGCGACGAGCGAGCGGACCGACAGCCGGCTGAGGCCGCACACCCCGTGGCCGCTCGTGCAGCCGTTGCCGAGCTGGGTGCCGAACCCCACGAGCAGGCCCGCGACCGCGGTGAGCGGCAACGACGCCGACCACGAGGTGGAGAAGAGGCCCGGCGCTGCGACGCGGAGGGCGACGCCCGCCGCGAGGAGCCCGACGACGAACGCCGCGCGCATGCCGCGATCGCTCGCCTCGCGGCGGAAGATGCCGCCGTAGAGGCCGCTGATGCCCGCGACCTTCCCGTGGGTGAGGAGGAAGAGGGAGGCCGCGAGGCCGATGAGCGCGCCGCCGGCGAGGGCGGACCAAGGGGTGAAGTCGTGCATGGGCGCCTCGTCAACCCGCCGTCTCGTCCTCGAGGTCGCGCTCCTCGAGGGTGGGGCCCGACTCCGGCGCGGGCGCGCGCACCGTGACGACCGGGACCGTCGCGCGGCGGAGGACCCGCTCGGCGACGCTGCCGAGCAAGAGGTGGGAGAGGCCGGTCCGCCCGTGCGTGCCGACCACGAGGGCGTCGACCCCGAGCTCGGCGGCCGCGGTCAGGATCTCGGCGGAGATGTCCGCCGACTCCGAGGCCCGCGCGACCACCTCGACGGCGAGGCCCCCGTCGCGGAGCGGGCGCGCGAGCTTCTGCAGGGACGCCTCGGCGCCGTGGGTGGCGTATTCGGCCACCGTCATCGGGGCCCCCCCTGACGGCGGCGTGATGAGCGCGTCGCGCGGGACGTTGGTGGGGACGGGCGAGACGTGCAGGAGCACCAGGCTCGCGCGGTGGACTCGGGCGAGCTTCGCCGCGAGGCCGAGCGCGGCCCCGGCGCACGCCGAGAAATCGTGGGGGACGAGGAGCTTCTGCCACATGGGGTCGAGGGGTAGAGCCACCGAGGCGCGCAAAGGGTTCGCGCCCTGGGGATCGCCGACGGCCGGCGAATCCATGCGCGACGACGTTGGCTCCCATGGCGAGACGGCGCGGTAGCCGAGCGGAGACATACCATGAAGATCCAGCACTTCTACGATCCGGCGACGTACACCCTCACCTACCTGGCGTGGGACTCCGACACCCGGGACGCGTTCGTCGTGGACCCTGTGCTCGACTACGATCCGGTCGGCTCCAAGACGGCGACGAGGTCGATCGAAGAGGTCGCAGCCTTCGCGAAGAAGGAGGGCCTCAAGATCCACTACGTCCTCGAGACCCACGCCCACGCCGATCACCTGAGCGGCTCGCAGTACCTGAAGCGACGCTTCGACTCGCGCGTCGTGATCGGCGCGCGCATCGTCGAGGTCCAGAAGGTCTTCAAGGGCGTGTTCGACCTCGCCGACCTCGCCGACGACGGCAGCCAGTTCGACCGGCTCGCCAAGGACGGCGAGACCCTCCACGCCGGCAGCCTCGCCATCGAGGTGCTCGCGACGCCCGGCCACACCCCCGCCTGCGTGACCTACAAGGTCGGCGACGTCATCTTCACCGGCGACGCGCTCTTCATCGAGGACTACGGCACCGGGCGGTGCGACTTCCCCGCCGGCAGCGCCGACGCCCTCTACACTTCGGTGCACGACAAGCTCTACGCGCTCCCGGACGCGACGCGCGTGTTCGTGGGGCACGACTACCAGCCGAACGGCCGCGCGCTCCGCTGGGAGACCACCATCGGCCGGTCGAAGGAGTCGAACATCCACGTCACCGCGTCGACCTCGCGCGCGGAGTTCGTGGCGCGACGGACGGAGCGCGACAAGAAGCTCGACGCGCCCCGGCTCCTGTTCCCGAGCGTGCAGGTGAACATCGACGCCGGGCGGCTCCCACGCCCTCGCGCGAACGGCCTCCGCTACCTCGCGATCCCGCTCGACCTCAAGCGCCCGACCGAGGACGACGGCACCCCGAAGTGACCGGCGCCCTCGCCCCCGCTGGCCATCCCCCCCGTAGTCGTGAGAGAAGCGTGCCCCATGTCCCTCTACGATCGAGCCGCCCAGAACCCCGCCGGTCATCGCGACGTCTCCCCCGCCCAGGTCGCGGCCGGCCTCGAAGGCGCGCGCCTCGTCGACGTGCGCGAGACGCCGGAGCTGTCGTCCGAGCTCGGCCACATCGCCGGCGTCGAGCACGTCCCGCTCGCGACGGTGGAGTCCGCGGCCGCGAAGTGGGACCGCGGCGCCGACCTCGTCCTCGTGTGCCGCTCGGGCGGCCGATCGGGGCGCGCCGCCGCCGCCCTCACCGCCCTCGGCTTCACCCGGGTGATGAACATGGTCGGCGGCATGATCGCGTGGAACGAGGCGAAGCTGCCCGTCGAGCGCTGACGCGCGGTCACGCCGCGCGGCCCACCTTCGTCGCCTCCGCGACCTCGACGAGCCGCCCCGTCTCCACCTGATATACGTACCCGTATACGGGGATCGTCTTCGGCACCAAGGGGTGCGACCGGATGCGCTCGACGTCGGCGACCACGCTCTCGGTCTGGTTCTGGATGGTGAGCCAGTCGACGGCGTCGGCGTGGCGCGAGCCGCGCGGGCGCCCGGCGCCTGGGTCCGTCCACACCTTGCCGTCGAAGCTCGCCGTCTCGAGGCTCTGGGCGAGCAGGTCGCGGATGATCGCGTCGGTGAAGAGCTCCATCCCGCACCCCGAGTGGTGGATCACGAACCACTCCCGCGTGCCGAGGAGCTTGTAGGAGATGACGAGCGATCGGATCGCGTCGTCGCTGGCGCGGCCGCCGGCGTTGCGGATGACGTGCGCGTCGCCCTCGGAGAGCCCTGCGAGCTTCGCGGGGTCGATGCGGGCGTCCATGCAGGTGAGGATCGCGAAGCGGCGCGCCGGCGGCAGCGCGAGCTTCCCCTTGTCGCCGAAGCTCTTCACGTACGCCTCGTTCGCGCGCTCGACCTCGTCTCGGATGTGGCTCATGGGACTCGTCTCCATCACCTCCCACGTTCGACATCACGAAATATTGTCCACTTTAGTGGACACGTCAAGGCTTCGCGCCGGCCCCCCGGCGGTCGGGCCGCCGAGGGCTCACCTCGACGGCCGGCGCGCTCCGCGGACCGTAGCGAGTCCGGTACTCGAAGGGCGTCAGCCCGACCACGCGCGAGAACGTCTTGCGGAAGGCGACGACGTCCTCGTACCCCACCCTCGCCGCGACCTCCGACACCGACCCGCCGCGCTCGAGCGCGCGCTTGGCCGCCTCGACGCGGACGCGCAGGCCGTAGGTTCGCGGTGCCTCGCCGGTGGCCGCCTGGAAGCGCCTGAGGAACGTGCGCTGGCTGAGCGCGACGCGGCGCGCGAGCTCCTCGACCGGTGGAGCGCTGCCGACCTCGCGCTCGAGGATCTCCTGGGCGCGGAGGATGGGCTCGTCGGCGTGATCCTTCTGCGACGAGAAGATCGCGTACGCGCCCTGCGGCGATTTGTTGGGGTCGATGAGGAACATCCGCGACGCCGCCCACGCGACCTCGGGTCCGAGGAGGCGCTCGACGAGGAAGTGGGCGAGGTTGATGAACGAGGTCGCGCCGCCGGCGGTGACGACCCTCCGGTCGTCGACGACCACCGCCTGCGGCGCGAGCTCCACACGGGGGTAGCGCTCGGCGAGCTCCTTCTGGAACGCCCAGTGGGTCGTCGCCCTGCGCCCGTCGAGGAGGCCCGCCTCGCCGAGCACGAACGCGCCGGTGCACGCGCTCGCGATCTCGCCGCCGCGGGCGTGGAGGCGCGAGAGCCACGGGAGCACCGCGCGGTTTTGGTCGACGCTTTCGCCGACGTCGGGGTCGAGCGCCGGGACCACCGCGACGTCGCACGCCCCCGCAGTCGCGAGCACCGCGCCCGCGCTCAGGGTGAGGCCTCCGGCGACCTCCACGTCGCGCTCGCTCGTCCCCGACACGAGCTTCACCTCGAGGCGGCGGCGCGGCGCCGCAGGCAGGGTGGATGCGAGCTCCGACGACTTGCGGAGGAGATCGTAGACGCCGACGGAGACGAAGGGGACGCACCTTCGGAGGACGAGGACGTGGACGCGGACGGGGGCGGCGCGGGTCATGGCGCATTCGTACCCCGTCAATGTCCGATTCGCCACCTGCCGCGAGCGCCGGGCGCGGCCTACGTTCGTCCGCGCGAAAGGACACACGACCCATGACCAAGCCCAAGAGCCACGTCCCCGAAGGCCTCTCCCCCGTCATCCCTCAGCTCGTCGTCAGCGACGGCAACGCCCTCGTGGCCTTCGTCGAGAAGGCGTTCGAGGCCAAGCTCGATCACGTGATGCCCAACCCGAACGGCAAGGGCGTCATGCACGGCATGTTCCGCATCGGCGGCGTCGCGGTCTTCGTCTCCGACGCGAGCGATTTCGCCAAGCCGACGAGCGCGAACCTCTTCGTGTACCTTCCCGACGTCGACGCCGCGGTCGAGCGCGCGAAGGCCGCGGGGGCGAAGGTGCTCGCGCCGGTCGCCGACATGTTCTGGGGAGATCGCTGGGCGATGCTCGCCGATCCGTGGGGCAACGTGTGGCAGGTGGCGACGCACAAGGAGGTGCTCGCCCCCGAGGAGATGATGCGGCGGATGGCGGCCAACGCCCCGAAGGGCTGACCCGAAAACCCGTGCAGTGACGCGGAGCTGGCGAAAATCGACGCGGGCGAGAATCGTTTCGCGCGGGTGGGACGTGGTGGAGGCATGGCCCCCCCCGCCCTCTCCATGAAGAACGCGTCGACCTTCCGCATCGAGCACCGCGTCACCGTCACCGTCCGCGCGCCCGCCAGCGTCGTCTGGAGCTTGCTCACCGACGCCGCGGGCTTCCCGGCGTGGAACTCCACCGTGACGTCGATCGAAGGGCCGATCCAAAAGGGACAGAAGCTGTCGCTCCGCGTGCCGACGTCCGAGCGCACGTTCACCCCGACCGTCACCGAGCTCGTCCCCGAGGCGCGCATGGTGTGGAGCGACGGGATGGCCCCCATGTTCAAGGGCGTGCGGACCTTCACCCTGGCCGACCGCGGCGACGGCGCGACCGACTTCACGATGGAGGAGGTCCTCGCCGGGATCATGCTCCCGCTCGTGAAGGGGAGCCTGCCGGATTTCGGCCCCGTGTTCGACCAATACGCGCACGATCTGAAGGCCGAGGCCGAGCGGCGCGCCGCCGCGTGAGGCGCGGCGCGCGTGATCGCGCTGTCGAGCGGCCGGCGGCCGCGTACCATCGAGGGCGCCGATGACCCAGACCCCCGACGCGTTCGCCCAGGTCCGAGAAGACTTCCTCGCGCTCGTCGCCGACGTTCGCCCCGAGCTCCATCGCTACTGCGCGCGCCTCACCGGCTCCGTGATCGAGGGCGAGGACATCGTGCAGGAGGCGCTCGCCAAGGCGCTCTACGCGCTGTGCCTGTCGCCGGAGGTGCCGCCGCTGCGCCCGTGGCTGTTCCGGATCGCCCACAACGCCGCGGTGGACTTCTTGCGATCGCACGGGCGCCGGCTCACCGAGACGCGCGCCGAGATGGACGACGTCGCCGGCTACGACGACGCGCCCGATCCCACCGCCGTTCGCGCGGCCCTCGCGCGGTTCGTCGCCCTCCCCCTCACCCAACGGAGCGCCGTGATCTTGAAGGACGTGCTCGGGCACTCGGTCGAGGAGGCCGCGGAGACGATGGGGACGACCGTCCCCGCGGTGAAGGCGGCGCTCGTGCGCGGACGCGCCGCGCTCCGGGAGCCCGAGGTCGTCGAGGCGCCCGCGGGCGTGGAGGCCCGGCGCGCGCTCGAGCGCTACGCGGCGCTCTTCAACGCCCGCGACTGGGACGGCGTGCGCGCCCTCGTCAGCGACGACTGCCGGCTCGACCTGGTGTCGAAGTCGCAGCGCAAGGGCAAGCAGGTCGGCGCGTATTTCGGCCGCTACGAGCGGGAGGACGTGCGCGTCGCTCCGGTGGCGCTCGAGGGCCGGCTCGCGCTCGCGGCCTACGTCGGCGGCGCGCCGGCGCCCGCGTATTTCATCCTCGTCGACTTCGACGGCGACGGGCGCGTCGAGGGGATCCGCGACGGTCGCTACGTGCCCGACAGCGCCGCCGAGGCCTCGTTCGAGGGGCTCGACGGCGGAGGCTGACGCTCGCCGACCGCCGGTCGCGTACCATGCGCGCGACGCGCGCCGAAACGAGGCTCCCTTCGACCCAGCCGGCGCTATCATCGGCGGGTGACCCTCCGCCGTCTCGTCGCGTTCTCGGGGCTCGGCCTCCTCGCGCTCGCGCCGCTCGGCTCCACCGCGTGCCGCACCGCGACCCAGATCCACGTGAAGATCAGCACGTCGGAGGGGGTGTGCAGCGCCGGCGGGACGGCGTCGGACGACAAGCGCACCGGCGTCTTCGTCGGCGCCGCCGGCTCGATCACGCGATCGGCGCAGAGCGGCGCGATCGAGGGCTGCGCCGCGGAGATGGGCTCGGTGACGCTCGTGCCGAGCGGCAAGGAGGGCGTCCCTCTGGTCGAGGTCGCGATGTCGCTCACCAAGGGCGACCCCGCCACCTGCCGCGACAGGCCCGGCGCCTGCATCTTCGCGAGGCGGCGCCTCGGCTTCCAAGACCACCGCGCCCTCTCGCTCTCGATCCGCCTCGACTCGAGCTGCATCGGCGTCCCGTGCGGCGTCGACGAGACCTGCGACAACGGCTCCTGCCGCGACGCCAACGTCACCTGCGCCGGCGAAGAGTGCGCCCTCACCCCCGTCGCCGACGCAGGCCCGCCGGGCACTCCCAGCCTCGACGCCGGCGCCGGCGCCGACGGCGGCGACCCCGACGCCGCGACGAAGAAGTGTCCCCTCGCCGGCCACCCCGTCGCTCACCCCGCGTTCCAGGACGTCTCGGCCATCGCCGCCGGCGACTCCTTGTTTCTTGCACATGACAACGGGGACCTCCAGGCCATGGACGCGAGCGGCACGGTCACGGTGCTCCCGTTGCCGAACCCCTCGACGGGCGAGCTCGCGGTCACGGCGATCGCCGCCGCCGGCGACGCGGTGGCCGTCCGGCGCGGCTCTCGCGCCGACGTCGTCACCCGCACCCAGAAGGCCGACGCCTTCGTCCAGGCGGGGAGCCCCATCGCGGTGATGTCGCCGAGCACCTTGGCGGTGGGCTCGGCGACGAGCGTCAGCTTCTTGCCGATCGGCGGGGCTGCGGGGGGCGTGGCGACGGGGCCGACCAACCGGATCGCGAGCGGCCACGGCGCCGTCGTCGCGGTGGTCACGCAGCAGGCCGGCCAGTCCCGGCTGATGCTCGTGACCCCCGCGGGGAAGGCGGCGGAGAGCGCGCTGATTTCGTCCGTCGTCGACGTCGTCGCCATCGGCGGCGCCACCGGGACCACGGGCGCGGTGTGGTTCGACGGGACCTCGCTGTGGCGGAGCGTCCGCGCGGGGCCGAGCCTCGACACGACCGTCCTCGTCGCCAGCATCGGCGCGAAGCTCGCGGCGCTCGCCGTCGCGGGCGACGACGTCCTCTGGCTGCAGGAGGGAGGGAGCGGCATCGGCGCGGGCTCGCCCCCGACCATGATGGCGCTCCGGCTGTCGACGAAGGACGGCCCCAAGCCGATCCACGCCGTGCCCGCCGGGGCCGCCGCGTTCCCCGGCGTCACCATCGCCCCCGTCGGGCGCTGCGCGTACGTCCGCCTGGCGGACGGGATCCACGCCTATCCTCTCCCGGATTGAAGGGCGCCTCGCGTGGGGCAGGCTCGGCGGGCTCGGCGGGGAGGATCTCCCGTCGCGGCGCCCGGAATCGCGGTCGCGAAATCCCTGCCGGTGGACTACGCTGTGCGCGTGACGCTGCGTCGCGCCCTCGTGCTCCTGACGGTGCCCCTCCTCGCCCTCGCGCCGCTCGGGTCGACGGCGTGCCGCACCGCCACCCAGATCCACGTCCGCATCGTGACGTCCGACGGCGTGTGCACGGCCGGGGGGACGGCCCCGGGCGACAAGCGCACCGGCCTCTTCGTCGGCGCCGCGGGCTCGAGCGCGCGAACGGCCCAGAGCGGCGCGCTCGAGGGGTGCGCCAAGGAGATGGGCTCGGTGACGCTGGTCCCGAGCGGCAGGGAGGGCGACCCGCTCGTCGAGGTCGCGATGTTGCTCACCAAGGGCGACCCCGCCACCTGCCGCGACAAGCCCGCGGCCTGCATCACCGCGCGGCGACGCCTCGGCTTCCAGGAGAACCGCGAGCTGTCGCTCTCGATCGTGCTCGACTCGAGCTGCATCGGCGTCCCCTGCGGGATCGACCAGACCTGCGACAACGGCGCCTGCCGCGACGCGACGGTCTCCTGCGTGGGAGACGACTGCTCGCTGTCGCCGGCGACCGACGGCGGGGCGACGGTCGACGCCGGCACCGACGGCGGAGGCGACGCCGACGCCCCCGACGCCGGCGGCAGGTGCCCGATCGGCGGGCAGCCGGTCACCCAGCCCGAGTTCGCCGGCGTCGACGCGCTCGCGGGGACCGGCACGAGGCTCTTCCTCGTCCACGCCGACACGTTCGCGACGGTCGACGAGAGCGGCGCGGTGACGGTGAAGAAGCTCCCGGGGACGGGCCTGCCGGCGGTCACGGGCGCCGCGGCGTTCGGGACGACGCTCGCGATACGGCGCGGCCCCCGCCTCGACCTCGTCACCGCCGCGCCTCCGTTCGACGTGCCGTCCTTGGCTGCCGAGCCGTTCGCGGTCCAGGCTCCGGCGAGCCTGGTGATCGGCGCGGCGAGCGGCCTGCTCCACTTCCAAGGCGTCGGCCCCGCTGCCCCCACGCCGATGGGCACCGTCACGTCGATCGCGAGCGGCCCGGGCTTCGTCTTCGCGGTGCAGCCCGGCGGCAAGCTCCACGTCGCTGACGGCGGAGGGAGCTACGTGAGCGGGATCACGAGCGCCACCGTCAGCGCGATCGTCACGTGGAAGGGCTCCCCGCCGACGGCCGTCGTCGCCGTCGACGGCGCGCTGAAGCTGGTCGCGCTGCCCCCCAGCGGCAACCTCACGGAGACCCCGATCGCGGCCATCCAGGGCGCCAAGCTCCCCCTGCTCGCCATCGCGGGGGACGACCTCCTGTGGACCGACAACGTCAGCGACGGAGTCGGCGCTCCGCAGGGGTTCAAGCTCTTCGCGGCGCGGCTGCCCCCCCCGGCGAAGGGAGTGACCCCACGCCTGGTGAAGGCGCTGCCGCCCGCGGCCGCCCTCGACCCCGCGCTCACGCTCGGCGCGCTGGGCCGCTGCGTCTACGTCCGCACGTCGAGCGGAGTCTTCGCTTATCCCATCCCGGATTAGCCGGCGCCGCGCGACGAGGGCGTCTCTCGGGATTGAGCGCTCAGCGCGCGAGCTCGGCGAGCGGCCCGCGGAAGGACAGCGGCGTGCCGTCGGCCGCCGTCGCGCCCGTCATCCCGAACGTGGTGTCGGGCTGGCCCATCGCCTGCAGGAGCGTGACGAGGAGGCGGTTGTGGGCGGGCCCGGTCGCGGGCATCCCCGCGAGCGGGTTCGGGAGCGTCTGCGGATAGCGGACGTAGCGCCCGGTGGCGAAGTACCCGCCCGCGCCCCCGGCGAGCACGGTGTGCACGTCGCGGTGCTGATGGGTGGGCGTCGCGAGCTCGGTCAGCCACACGACGACGGTGTGATCGAGGAGCGTCCCCTCCCCCTCGGGCACGGCGTCGAGCTCGTCGAGCAGCGCCGCGACGTGGCCCGCGTGCCACGCGTCGAGGTCGGTCATCGCGCGCTCGGCGACGGGGTCGTACGCCTGCCCGCACGAGGTGTCGCCGAGGATCGACTGGTGGGCGTAGCCGTGCATCGTCTGGCTCGCGGGGTAGCCGAGCTCGGGGCACTCGGGCACCGGCGCCGAGAACGTGACGACGCGGGTGAGATCGCAGGCGAGCGCGAGGCGGACGACGCGCATGAACTGCCGCACCTCGTGGCCACCGCCCGACGCGCTCCCCGCGCAGCGAGGGGCGCGAGTCTGCAGGCTCCGCTCGAGATCGCGGACGAGGGCGCGGTGCTCGTCGAGCTTCTGCCGCGCCTCGGGCCCGAGCCGCGGCGCCAGCGCCTCGTACTCGCGCGCGGCGGCGTCGAGCACCGAGGGCCTCTGCGCGCGGATCTTCTCGTCGCGGGTGGTCGCTGGGCCGACGGGCGCCGAGTCGCCGAGGAGGTCGGCGAGGGCGACGGCGGGGCTACCGACCATCGGCGTCGGCTGCCCCGGGCCGAGGTACGAGAACGGCGAGATCACCGAGTTCGGCACGTAGTGGTAGCCGTACACCCGGGAGCCGAAGCGCCCGGGGCCGGCGGTGCGGAGCGCCAGCTCCTGGTCGATCGAGCGCGCGCCTCCGGTGCAGTACGTCCCCGGGCGCTGGAGCGCGCGCGCGCCGGTGAGCACGTCGGCCACGCCGATCTGGTGGTTGTTGAGATCGCCGCCGGTCCGCTGCACCTCGGCGATGTCGGCGAGCGCGCTCGTGTGCGACAGGCCCTCGAGCGCGAGGATCCGGCTGCGGTAGCGGTGGAGGGGCCGCAAGGTCGGGCTGAGATCGGCCTCTGCGAGCGAGCCGAGCGCGCGCTCGGCGACGGCGCCCGCGGGCCCCGGGGCGTCCATCTTGAACGCGCGGGGCACGTGCCCGTGCGGCTGCACGTAGAAGACCACGCGCGTCGGGAACGCCGGCGCGCCCGCCCGCGCGGAGCGCGACTCGGCGAAGAGGGCGCCCACCGCGCCGAGGCCGAGGGCCTGGAGCATCTGGCGGCGGTGGAGCCTCACGGCGGGGCCTCCGCGCGCGTGTAGCGAAACGTGGGAGCGGTCACGAGGGCGAGCAGGAGCCGCCGCGGGTCGCCGCCGCTCGCAGCGAAGCGCTCGGTGAGCGAGTCGAGGAGCGACGCCTCGACGTCGACCGGCGCGCGCGCGAAGGCGTAGCGGAACCACTGCCGCGCGGCGCAGCGCTGCACGGCGCGGCTCCGCGCGAGGCGCTCCGAGAGGGCGAGCGCGTCGTCCACCGGTCCGTCGACGTCGGTGCCCACGATCGCGCCGCGCGGGTCGATCGGCAGCCCCGCCTCCTGGGTGCGGAAGCGGCCAGAGGCGTCGTAGCGCTCGAACGCGAAGCCGAATCCGTTCAGCCCCGCGTGGCAGCCCTGGCACGAGGCCGGGCGCGTGCGCTCCTCGAAGAGAGACCTCGTGGTGCGCGGGCCCTCGCCGGGCGCAGGCTTGGGCTGCGAGAGGTCGGCGCCGGGCGGCGGCGAGATCGGGAGCTGGCACAAGAGCCGGAGCTGCACGCCGTTGCCGCGGACCGGCGGCGACGTCCCTCCGCGGTGGGAGAACGACGCGAGGAACGAGGCGCGGGTGAGGAGGCCAGCGCGCTCGCCGCGCGGCAGCGTGACCTTGGTGAAGACGCCCGGCTGGGGGGGCGGGGGGAGGCCGTACACGCGCGCCATCTCGCCGTCGACCCACGCCGCGTCGCTGGTGAGGAGATCGCGCAGCGTGCCGCCGCCGGCCAGCGTCTCTTCGACGAAGAGGCGG
>JAEUKG010000424.1 GCA_016794325.1 Myxococcales bacterium
CTCCCCCACTTCGGCCATCCGCGCGAGCGCCGCGACCTGTCCGAGGCCGGGGGCGACGCCGAGCGCCCGGATGGCGACCGCGCGCGCGGGCCCCGTGGCCTCGAGGCCCGCCAGGAGCCCTGGCACGCCCTTCAGCCGCGCCAGGCGCGCGAGCTCGTCGTCGTCACCCTCGCGCGCGCGCTCCCACGCCTCGTCCATGGCGAACGGGGTGGTCACTGCGTCGACCACCGCGGGATCGGTGGAGTCGCCGGAGGTGCCGGGCCCGCCCGGCGGCGGCGGCGTCTTGCCGCACGCCACGAAGACGAGCGCCACCGCCCACGCGCCGAGGGACGGCCGCGCCATCGTCGATCACCCCTGAACGACGTCGAGCGAGCGCCGGCCGGCCTTCTTCTCTTCCTCGGACTTGGCGTTGAAGTCCTCGACGGCGCGGTTGATGTGCATCGAGCAGAACTTGGGGCCGCACATCGAGCAGAACTCCGCGTTCTTGAAGTACTCGTCGGGCAGCGTCTCGTCGTGCATCGACTGCGCGGTCTCGGGATCGATCGAGAGGCGGAACTGCTCCTTCCAGTCGAACGCGTAGCGCGCGCGGCTGATGGCGTCGTCGCGGTCGCGCGCGCCCTTGCGGTGGCGCGCGATGTCGGCGGCGTGAGCGGCGATCTTGTAGGCGACGAGGCCCGCCTTCACGTCCTCTTCGTTCGGGAGGCCGAGGTGCTCCTTCGGCGTCACGTAGCAGAGCATCGCCGCTCCGGCGTAGCCGGCCATCGTGGCGCCGATCGCGCTCGTGATGTGGTCGTAGCCGGGGGCGATGTCGGTGACGAGCGGGCCGAGGACGTAGAACGGTGCCTCGCCGCAGATCTCCATCTCCTTCTTCACGTTCATCTCGATCTGATCGAAGGGGACGTGACCCGGCCCCTCGATCATGACCTGGACGTCCTTCTCCCACGCGCGGCGCGTGAGCTCCCCGAGCGTCGCGAGCTCGGCGAACTGAGCGACGTCGCTCGCGTCGTGGAGGCACCCGGGGCGGAGGCCGTCGCCGGCGCTGATCGTCACGTCGTATTTCGCGCAGATCTCGAGCACCTTGTCCCAGTGCGTATAGAACGGGTTCTGCCGGTGGTGCTCGATCATCCACTGGGCCATGATCGAGCCGCCGCGCGACACGATCCCGGTGATCCGGTCCTTCACCAGCGGCAGGTGCTCGACGAGCACGCCTGCGTGGATGGTGAAGTAGTCGACGCCCTGCTTGGCCTGGTGCTCGAGCATGTCGATCATGTCGGCGGCCGTGAGCGACTTCACGTTCTTGGTCGCCTGCAGCGCCTGGTAGATCGGCACGGTGCCGATCGGCACCGGGGACTCGCCGATGATGGCGCGCCGGATGCCGTCGATGTCGCCCCCGGTCGAAAGGTCCATCACCGTGTCGGCGCCGTGCTTGAGGCAGATGCCGAGCTTGCGGAGCTCGCCGTCCACGTCGCTCGTGACCGCGCTCGAGCCGATGTTCGCGTTGACCTTGCACGACAGTGCGATGCCGATGCCCTTCGGCTCCAGCCGCGGGTGGTTCACGTTGGCGGGGATGACGAGGCGGCCGCGGGCGACCTCCGACCGCACGAGCTCCGGCTCGACCTTCTCGCGCGCCGCGACGAAGGCCATCTCCTCGGTGACCACACCCGAGCGCGCGTAGCGCATCTGCGTGACGTTCGATCCCGTGCGGCCCTTGACCCATTCGCTGCGCATGCCCCGGGTTCTAAGGAAAGGGCCCCCCGGTGTCAATCGACCCGAAAATCGCCTACCATCCGCGCGTGACCACCACCGACAAGCTCGGCGACCTCGAAGCGCTGTTCGCTCTCCGCGACGAGATCGACGAGGCCCTGGAACGGGCGCTCGTCGAGCGGAAGAGCGTGGCCGATCTCCTCCGCGACGTCTTGCCCCGCGCCGGCGCCGCCCTCGGCGTCCGCGCCATCGTCTTCCGGACGTACGCCGAGGACCTGTCGCTCCACGACTTCACCTGGGGCGAGGCGATCCCCGACGCCGACGCCGCCCTCGCGCGGGCGGGCGAGGGCCGCCGCGAAGCGTTCGTCGAGCGCACCGCGCGCGGCGACCTCTTCGGCCAGCCGCTCGACGTCGTCGGGACGTGGTTCGGCGCGCTCCTCCTCCTCGCCGACCCCGGCGACGAGGCGCGCCGCGCCTACCTCGAGCGGGCGCGCGGGCTCTTCTGCGAGATCCTCGACAACTACCTGTATTCGATCAAGGCCGCGCGCGAGAAGCACGCGGTCACGATGAAGCTCGCCGGCGCGCTCCGCCACCGCGTGCTCCCCGAGGGCCTGCGTGAGGCGGTCGCGATCCTGTCGGCGGCGGCGCCGATCGGGCGGCTCCTCCTCGTCTACGTCAGCGAGGAGGGCGCCCACGCGCCGCTGCACACCCAGCTCTACGACCGCGGCGAGCTCCGGGTCGACACCATGCAGTCGATCGGCGAGTCGCCGTCGAAGATCCGCGGGCTCGCCCGCGCCTACTTCGACGGAGAGAGCGACCTCTTGCTCGACGAGTTCGCGATGCGGGGCGCCCAGGAGGAGGTGCTCATCAACGGCATCACCAACAGCGTCGTCGTCGGGCGGATCGTCGTCACCTCGACCGCCGGCAGCTTCAACACCTACGACCGCGAGCTCCTCTCGAGCTTCGCCGGCTACATCCGCCAGCGCATCGTCGACTTCAACAAGGAGTGGCGGAACCTCGCCGCGAGCTTCAGCCAGGACGACGTCGGGCGCCTCCTCGCCCACGACGACTACGATCGCCGCTACCTGCAGCCCCGCGAGGCCGAGGTCGCGATCCTCTACGTCGACATCGCCGGCTTCACCCGGCTCTCGGAGCAGGTGCTGAAGACGCCGGCGCGGGTCGCCGCCTTCGTCGAGTCGTGGAGCCGCGACGCCGTCGACCTCGTGTGGCAACACGGGGGCGTCTTCGACAAGATGGTCGGCGACTGCGTGATCGCCCTCTTCGGGCCGCCGTTCTACGAGCACGCGCCCGGAGAGCGCCTCGCGGCCGCGCTCCGCTGCGCCGTCGCGATCCGGGCGATGACCAGCGAGGTCCCGAAGCGCCCCGGCTTCGAGGACCTGGCCGAAGGCGGCGTCGCGGTGTCGACCGGCGTGAACCTCGCGCCGCTCTTCGTCGGGACCTTCGGCCCCAACGGCAACTTCACCGGATTCTCGAGCGGCATGAACAACACCGCCCGCCTCCAGGGCTGCGCCACCCGCGACGAGATCCTGGTGATGGAAGACGCGATCGCCGCCCTCCCGGCGGGGCACGGCTTCCGCTTCGGCGAGCCCCGGCACGCGACGGTGAAGAACGTCGCCGAGCCGCTCCGCTTCCGGGCCATCAGCTCCGGGTGACGCCTCCGCCCGGCCGTTCGCCCCCGGCCCGCGACCGCTCGCGCCATCGACGGTTGAGCCTCCCTCCCCCCGCCCGCATCCTCGAGGGGTGAAGACCGCCCTCACGGTGCTCGGCGTCGCGCTGTCGCCCTTCGTCCTCGTCGCCGCCGCGCTCCTCGCGTCGACGCCGCTGTCGTGGTCGGGGACGGCGTACGTCCTCGGCGCCGCGACCCTCACCGCCGGCCTCGCCCTCGCGAAGAAGCGCGCCGGGCCCTGGCTGCGCTGGGCGGCGCTCGCCCTCGTCACCGTGACCGCGGGCGCGCGCCTCTCGACCGGCGCGCGGGGCGAGGCGGTGACGATGGTGACGGTCGACGGCCACGCGAGCACCTCGAGCGCTCGGCTCCTCGCGCGCCTCGTCGACGAAGAGGACGTCGCGCTGAGCGGGGCGCGCGCGCTCGAGGCGACCGGCCTCTGGCACGATCCCGATACGCGGGGCCTCGTGCCGGTGATGCGCGCGGCCTACGGCGAGATGCGCGCCGCCGAGGGCGACGTCCCCTCGCCGGTCCTGACGACGTACGTGGGCGCGCAGTCGCCGCGGGGCTTCGACATGGTGATCGCGGCGCCGGCGGGCCCCGCGTCCGACACCGCCGTGCTCTTTCTGCACGGATTCGCTGGCAATTTCACCCTCCCCTGCTGGCGCTTCGCCCGGCCGCTCGTCGCCCGCGGGGTGACGGTGGGGTGCCCGTCCACGACCTACGAGGGGCACTTCTGGACGGCCGACGGCGCCGCGATCGTCACCCTGGCGCGCGAGGCGCTCGTGGCTCGGGGCGCCAAGCGCGTCGTCCTCGCCGGCCTCTCGAACGGGGCCATCAGCGCCTCGCTCCTCGCGCCACGATCGAAGGGAGCGTTCTCGGCCCTCGTCCTCGTCTCCGGGGTCGCCGGCGACGCGCCGTGCTCCGGCCTCCCCACCCTCGTCGTCCACGGGCGCCGCGACGCCATGACGAGCCCCGCCCTCGCGCGCTCCTACGCGAGCCGCTGCGGCGGGCGCTACGTCGACCTCGACGCCGGCCACTTCGCGATGCTCGTGCGCGCGACCGAGGTGGACGCCGCGCTCGTCGCGTTCGTCGACCCGGGGCGGCGCGTGGTGAGCCGGGCCGCGGGCCCGAGCCCGACGCGGCGGTCCCGCGGCCGCGCGCGCGTGCGCTACGCGTGACCGCGCAGGGCGGCGCGCCTCAGAGCGGCTTCGCGCAGCGGAAGCCGATGCCGTAGCTCTTGCTCGTCGGCACGTCCGAGTAGCGGAAGGTGGGCCGCACCCAGGTGGGCTGCGAGCCGTTCCAAGCCCCGCCGCGGATGACCCGCTCCTTGCCCGTGGACGGGCCCTTCGGGTCCGTCTCGACGGCGGTGGAGTACGGCGCGTACCAGTCGCTCGTCCACTCCCACACGTTGCCGACGACGTCCTCGACGCCGAACACCGACTTGCCCTTGGGGAAGGACCCGACGGGGGCGGTGGTCGGGAACCCATCATCCTCTTTGGGATACATGGCCTCCTGGTCGAAGATCCCGCGCTTTCGCGACCAGGCGAGGCACTCCTTGCCGCACGCGTTGAGGTGGCCGGCGGTGGGCACCTCGTCGCCCCACGGGTAGGTCCTGCCGTCGGAGCCGCGGGTGGCGAACTCCCACTCGGCCTCGGTGGGGAGCCGCTTGCCGGCGGCCTGGCAATAGTCCACCGCCATCTGCCAGTCGACGCAGTTGATGGGGTGGGACGCCATCGCGGCCGGATCGCGGATGTTGCAGAGGGGATCGAACGTCTTGTGGAGCTTGTCGGTGATGCCCTCGAAGTCGTTCTCGGTGCTGGCGCGCTTGCAGTCGCCCTTGTCGCTGCACGCCTTGTACTGGGCGGTCGTGACCTCGAAGCGGTCGATGCAATACGGCGCGAGCTGGACCTTGTGGGCCGGGCGCTCGCGCTCCGCCCACTCCGCCTTCTCGTCGGAGCCCATGAAGAACTTGCCTCCCGGGATCTCGATCATCCCGGCGGGGCACGACGGCTTCGGCGCCGGAGGCGGAGGAACGGCCGACGGCGGCGGCGACGAGGTCGAGCCCGTCGAGGCGACGGTCGCTCCGCCGCGGAGCAGGCTCTGCGCGGCGGCGCCGACCCCGCCGAGGGCGACGACCGCGAGGCCGATCGCCACGAAGACCCCGACCCGACGCTTGTCGGCCGGCTGGGACCTCGCCTCGCGCGACGACGAGACCGACGACAGGAGCGAGTCCGGCGTGATGGTGTTCGCCATCGGCAGGCCGTCGGACTTCAAGGTCGGCGCGGCGTGGATGGCGCGCGCGGCGGGCGCCGCCGGCAGCGACCGCACCGACGACCGAGCGCCCGCGTCGAGCGCGGCCGCCGAGAGCGGGGCGAGCTCCATCGCGACGCGGAGCGCGTTCCAGAAGTCCGCGGCGTCGGCGTAGCGGGAGCCCGGCTCCACCGCGAGCGCGCGGGCGAACACCGCCTCCACCGCGTCCGACACCGCCACGCCGCGGGTCCGAGGGGTCGGCCGGCGGTTGGGATCGGTGGACGCGAAGCCGAGCTGCGCGAGGTCGTCGCCCACCAGCGCGGCGGCGCCGCTCAGCACCTCGACGAGGATGAGCGCGAGGGCGAAGACGTCGGTCCAGGGCCCGGTGGCGCCGAGCTGCTTCGAGTACTGCTCGGGCGCGCCGTAGGCGGGGGTGAAGTTCGAGAAGACGCCCTGCGTCTTGTTGAAGCCGCCGCCGCTGCGCTCGGCCTCGGTCACCACCTTGGCGATGCCGAAGTCGAGGATCTTCACCGTCGGCCGATCGGCGGGATCGCCGAGGACGAAGAGGTTCGCCGGCTTGACGTCGCGGTGGGCGATGCCGCGGCGGTGCGCGAGCGCGAGCGCCTCGGCGACGGGCTCGAGCAGCGCCCGCGCCTCCTCGAGCGAGCGAGGGGCGCGGCCGGCGGCGGACTCCGTCTCGAGCACGTGGTCGAGCGTCGTGCCGTCGAGCCACTCGAGCACCATGTACGGCATGTGGGCGCCGTCGGGCGCCGCGAGGGTGCCGATGTCGCGCGCTTGGACGATGGCCGCGCTCCGCTCCGACAGCTCCGCGAGCACCGATCCCTCGCGCACGAAGCTCTCGATGAGCTCCTTCTGCCGCTCGAGCGGGTAGCGGCCGAGGTGCCGGAACACCTTGAGCGCGACCGGGCGCTTCCAGATGGTGTGGGTCGCTCGATAGACGAGCGCGAAGCCGCCTTCGCCGACGAGCCGCTCGACGGCGTACTTGTCGGCGAGGGTCGTCCCAACCAGGTTGAGGGGATCGGCGGTCATCGGCTTCGGGCTCGGCGCGCAACGAGCCCGAGGAGCCTACGCTCACCCCGGATCTCCGGTTTCACAGATTTCGATCGGGCCCGTCGAAGGCAGGGTCGACCGCGCGAAACTAGAGGGATTTCGCGCATCGGAAGCCGATGCCATGGCTCCGCTTGTCGGGTGAGTCCGAGTAGCGAAACGTAGGTCTCACCCAGCTCGGCGTCCCGCCGTTCCACGCGCCGCCGCGGATCACCCGCTCGTTGCCCGTCGCCGGCCCGGCGGGGTTCTGCTTTCGCTCGCTCGACTTCGCGTACGGGGCGTACCAATCGGCGACCCACTCCCAGACGTTGCCCGTCATGTCGTACACCCCGGACTCCGTCTTGCCCTGGGGGAAGCGGCCGACGGGCGCGGTCGTGGGGAAGCCGTCGTCGCCGTCGTGCATCGGGGCGAGCGGCCCCGCCGGATCGGGGTGCGCCTTGCCCCACGCGACGCACTCCTTGCCGCACGCGTTGAGGTGGAGCGCCGTCGGCGGAGTATCCCCCCAGGGATAGACGCGGCCGTCCGAGCCGCGCGCCGCGAACTCCCACTCCGCCTCGGTGGGGAGGCGGCCGCCGACGGAGTCGCAGTAGGCGCGCGCTTGCTCCCAGGTCACGCAGTTGATGGGGTGCTGGGCCCGGGCCTCGGGGTCGCTGACGTTGCAGAGCGGATCGTAGATCTTCTTCTGCGCCGCCGAGATCCCCTCGGGCCACTCGTTCTCGCGCCCGGCGCGGAGGCACGTCCCGGAGTCGCTGCACGCCTTGTGCTTGGCGACCGTCACCTCGTGGACGTCGAGGCAATACGCTCCCACCCGCACCGGGTGCGCCGGCACCTCGCGGGCGTCGGCGCCCTGGAGGTCGGACCCCATGAAGAAGTCTCCCCCCTCGATGCGCGCCATCCCCGGAGGGCACGCCGCGGGCGCGGGCTTCACGGTGGCTCCCACCGCCACGGCCGACGACGTGGCGCGGGCCGGCGGGCCGGCCACCTCGGCGCTCCTGCCCTTCCACACCAGCATCGCGCCCGCGCCGCTTCCGAGGGTGACGAGCGCGACGACGACGACGGCGATCGTCGCCCCGCCGCCCTTCTGCTTGGCCTGGGCGCGCGCCACCTCCACCGCCTGCTTCACCTCGGGCGAAGCGAGGATCTGGGGCGTGATCGGGCTCCCGTCGACGGGCGCGACGAGGGTCCGCGCGGCGCCGAGGTCGCCCGCGGGGAAGAGCTTCGTCTCCGCCGACGCCGCCACCGCTTCGCGCAGGACGTTCCAGAACTCGGTGGCGCTCGGGTAGCGCTCGGCGGGTGTGACCGCGAGCGCGCGCGACAGCACCGCCTCGACCCGATCGCCGAGCTCGACGCCGTGGGAGCGCGGCGTCGGGCGCTTCTCGCGGTTGCCGGTCGCGAACGCGAGCTGCATCAGGTCGTCGCCGGCGAGCGCGTCGCGGTCGCACACGAGCTCGGTGACGATGAGGGCGAGCGCGTAGACGTCGGTCCACGGGCCGGTGGCGCCGTACGAGCGATCGAACTGCTCCGGCGCGCCGTATTGGGGGGTGAACGACGTGATCTGCCCGCCCGTCTTCGAGAAGGCGCCCGCGCGCTTCTGCGCGTCTTGGACGACCTTCGCGATGCCGAAATCGAGGAGCTTGACGCCCACCTTCTCGGCGCGGGCGTCGCCGAGGACGAAGACGTTGGCGGGCTTGATGTCGCGGTGGGCGACGCCCTTGGCGTGAGCGATGCCGAGCGCCTCCGCGACCGGATCGAGCAACGCCACCACGTCGCCGATGGACCTCGGGGCGAGCCCCTCGGCGCGCTCGGCCTCGACGATGCGATCGAGCGAGGAGCCCTCGAGCCACTCGAGGACCATGTAGGGCACGATCTCGCCCGTCGTGGTGGTGAGCATCCCGACGTCGCGCGCCTGGACGATGGCGGCGCTGCGCTCCGAGAGATCGGCGAGGAGGGCGCCCTCCTGGATGAAGTCCTCGAGGAGCTTGCCGCGCTGGTCGGCCGGGACCTCGCCGAGGGCCTTGAAGACCTTCACCGCGACCGGGCGCTTCCACACGAGGTGCATCGCGCGGTAGACGCAGGCGAAGCCTCCTTCGCCCACGACCGCCTCGACCGCGTACTTCTCGGCGATGGTTGTGCCGACGAGGGCGAGGGTGTCGTGCGGGGAGCTCATGGCGGCGGAGCGTCGCCATTGTGCCATGCGGGCGCGCGGGCGCGCGAGCTTCGCGCGGGGCACGCCCTCGCCGCGCGGGCGGGGGAGGTGCCGAGGGCCAGAATCGAACTGGCGACACGCGGATTTTCAATCCGCTGCTCTACCAACTGAGCTACCTCGGCGGGAAAAGGCACGGCACCATGGCCCAGGTCGCGCCCCGGTGTCAAGCCGAACGCGACGCGGCGCCTCCCCGAGCCCCCTCGCCCGACCTAGAGCGGCAGCCAGGTGGGCGACGCGCCGCGCACGCACACGGAGGCCGCGCGGCCGAGGATCGCGGCCCCGTCGACGAAGCCGAACGAGCGCCCGTCGTGGCTGCTCCCCCGGTTGTCGCCGAGGACGAGGTAGCGGCCGGGCGGGACGACGACGGGCTCGAGGTCCGGGCCGCCGCCCTGCTCGACGCGGATGGTGTGGGGCGCGCCGAGCGACTCGACGAGGGCGCTCGCCGCGCGCGGCTCTCGCGGCGTGACCGGCACCGGCACCCCGCCGAGCGAGACCCGCCCGTCGCGCACCTCGACCTGGTCGCCGGGGACGGCGACGACGCGCTTCAGGAGCACGTCGCTCGTCTCGGGCGAGCGGAGCACGACCACGTCGCCGCGGGCCGGGCCGCCCCAGGTCGTGAGGTAGCCCTCGGCGAGCGGCGCGCGGAGGCCGTAGGCGCGCTTGTCGACGCAGACGTGGTCGCCGGGCACGACGGTGGGCTCCATGGATCCCGTCGGCACCTGGTAGTGATCGGCGAGCGACGCGCGCGCGCCGAACAAGATGCTGAGGCCGACGCCCCACCGGGCGAGCTCGCGGAGGACGACGCGAGGGCGGGCCGTTCGGGGCGCTCGAACGTGAAATGGGCGGGACATGCGGCGGTAACCCGTGAAGACTCCCCGTCATTCCCGGGTCGTCCGCGCACCGTTGGCGCCGGCTGCGGTTCGAGTAGTCTCGGCCTGCGAGAGGGGACGCCAATGACGACCTGGGGGTGGAGGGGGAACGCCAACGAGGACGCGGTGCTGAACGCCCTGCGCGCGACGCTCGAAGCGCGCGGGCTCGTCGCGACCGACGACGTCGACGTGGGGCCGCTCGGCGCGTTCGTCCGCGTCGCTCCGGACGGCGCCGGCGGCACGGTCGTGCTCGGGACGGCGCTCGGCGGCCTCGCGATCGGCCGCGCGCTCTGCGAGCTCCTCGCCGTGGGCGCGTCGTTCGTCGACGTCGACTTCGACCCGCGCGGTCTGTCGGCGAGCGCGTACGTCATCGACGCCCGCGGCGGCGTCGCGCCCGGCGCCGACATCGAGCGCGACGCGCGCGAGCTCTACGACGACGCGCTCGAGCGGTGGGCGGCGCGGCCGCGCCTCGACGAATACGCCATCGCCCTGCTCCACGACGCCGGTGACGCCGCCTCGGCGGACGGGGTGGAGCTCGCGTTCCGGCGGGAGCCTTCGACGCGCGCGAGCTCGATCGCGCGCGCGGTGCGCTCGGGGGCGAGCCTCGAGCGGACGCCGATGGGCGGCCGCACCGCGGTGCGCGTGATCCAAGGGGGCGCGATGCGCATCACCTTCCTCGACGAAGCCGAGGCGCTCGAGCTCGATCGCGAGCTGTCGCCTCAGCGGAAGGTGACGCCGAGCTCCGAGAGCAAGAACGCGTAGACGTCGCTCTCCTCCTCGATCTCGGCCTGGAGCGGGGTCCCCATGCCGTGCCCGGTGTCGAAGCTCGCGCGCAGGAGGATCGGCCGGTCGGACGCGGTGGCCGCCTGCAGGCGCGCCGTCATCTTGCGCGAGTGGAACGGGTCGACGCGGGGATCGTTGGCGCCGGTGGTGAAGAGCACCGCCGGGTAGGCGACGCCGTCCTTGACGTTGTGGAACGGCGAATACGCGTGGAGCGCGCGGAACTGGTCCTCCTTCTTCACCGTCCCGTATTCGGTGACGTTGAAGGCGCCGTTGGGGGTGAGCTCCACCCGCAGCATGTCGTAGATCCCGACGCGGGCGACGACGGCGCGGAACGCCTCGGGGTGCTGGACGAGCGACGCGCCCATGAGGAGGCCGCCGTTGGACCCGCCCATGATCGCGAGCTTCGCGGGGCTCGTGTAGCCGAGGCTGACCAGGGTGGACGCGCACGCGTGGAAGTCGTCGAAGACGTTCTGCTTCTTGGTGAGGTTGCCCGCCGTGTGCCAGGCCTCGCCGAACTCGCCGCCGCCCCGCAGGTTGGCCTCGGCGAAGACGCCGCCTTGATCGAGCCAGAGCCGCATCATCGGCCGCAAGCGGGGCGAGCGCGACAGGTTGTAGCCGCCGTAGCCGGTCAGCAGCGTCGGCCGCGCGCCGTCGAGGGGCCCGCCCTTCTTCCGGATCACGTTGACCGGGACCTTCGTGCCGTCCTTCGAGGTGCACGTCTCACGGACGACCTCGGCGTCGCTCATGTCGGCCTTGGTCGTCTGGAACAGCGCCGTCCGCTGCGCCTTCTTCTCCTTCGCGCTGAAGCGGTACCACGCGGGCGGGTCGAGGTAGCTCTCGTTGCGGAAGACCACGTCGTCGCCGTCGTCCTTCGCGATGCCGTTGACCGCGGAGACGGGCAAGATCGGCACGTCGAACGGCGGGGACTTCTTGTCGAGCGGCGTCGCTCGCAGCCGGGAGGGGCCGCCCGCGAGCTCCACCGTGTAGAGGATCGTCGCGGTCGGCACGACGCTCTGGATGACCGTGTCCCCCTGGGGCACGACGAGCTCGGGGTCCTTGGGGTCGACCGGCGAGCGGAGCTTCAGCACCTTGCCGCGCGGCGCGTCCTTGAGCGAAAGGACGTAGAGCGAGTCGTCCTTGGCGAAGGCGGCGCGCGTCCATTTGTCCTCGAAGCGCGAGAGGCGCACCCAGCCCTTGGGCCCGAGCACGTGGTGCTCGTATTCGCCGCCGTCGCCGTTCGCCACCTCGGCGAGGACGTATCGACCCGAGGGGCTCGTGAACAGCTCCACCTCGGCGATGCGCGGAAAGTCTTTTCCGATCGCGTACTTGTCCTGTTCCGGCTTCGCGCCCAGCTTGTGGAAATGGACCTGCTGGTAGAAGTCGAGATCCTCGGCGGGCCGCTCGCCCTTCTTCGGATAGCGCGTGTAGTAGAAGCCCGAGGCGTCGGACGTCCACGCGAGGCTGCCGCCGGCGGTGCCGCCGTTGACGCGCTCGACGACGTCACCCTTCTCCTTGCCGGTGGCGACGTCGAACACGTGCACGTCGCCGCTCTCCGAGCCGCCCTTCGAGAGCGACACCGCGAGGAGCTTGCCGTCCTTGGAAGGGACGTAGAAGTCGATCGTCGTCTTGCCCGACGGGTCGAGGACGTTCGGGTCCACGACCACCCGCTCGGTCGCCTTGTCGTCGAGGCCGGAGCGCGCCACGATGAAGACCTGCTGCTTCGGCGGCTGGTGCTTGAGCGCGAACCACGTCCCGCCGGCGCGACGGAGGTCGAAGGTGTTCGCGGAGCTGCCGCCGAGGAGCTCGGCGACCCGGCTCCGGATCTTCGGCCGATCGGGCCGCGCGTCGAAGAACGCGCGCGAGAAGGCGTTCTGCTCCTTCACGTAGCGATCGACCTCGGGGTCCTTCGCGTCCTCGAGCCACTGGTAGGCGTCATCGATCTTCGTGCCCCAGAGCTCTCCCGCGGTGGGCTTCTTCGGGGCCGCGGGGTACGCCGGCCGCGCGGCGCGGGGGGCGGGCGCCGACGCCGACGCCGACGCGACCGCCGCGGGGGGGGCGCTCGCGGTCGCCGCCGGGGTGGCGGGGGGCCGAGGGTCCTCCCCGCATCCCCCGGCTCCGCCGGCGGCGAGGAGGGGCAAGAGCGCGGGGGCGAGGAATGTGGCTTTTCGATCCATGCGGGCGGGCAGTATACATGCGCTCATGCCGACCGACGCCGAGATGCTCGCCGAGGTGCCCCTCTTCGCGCTCCTCGACGACGACGAGCGCAAGGTCCTCGCCGAGCGCGTCGAGGTCGTGCGGGTGGAGGCGGGCAAGACGGTGTTCTCGTTCGGCGACCCCGGCGACTCGATGTACGTGCTCCGCAAGGGCGCGGCCGAGCTCTGGGTCAAGACCAAGACCGGCGAGAAGATGGTGCTCGAGCGCCCCGAGGTCGGCGACTTCTTCGGCGAGATCAGCCTCCTCGACCTCGGCCCCCGCACCGCGACCTGCACCGCGCTGGAGGACATCGAGGCCATCGAGGTCGACCGCGGTGACCTCGACGAGCTCTTCCGGCTCAAGCCTCACTCCGCCCTCGACCTCCTGACCGCGACCGGCAAGCGCCTCCGCCAGACCTCGCTCCTCCTCCGCAACGCGGCGACCCGCAACCCCAACGCGGTC
>JAEUKG010000431.1 GCA_016794325.1 Myxococcales bacterium
CAAGGAGGTGGCGCTCGGCATCGAGCGCGCGCTCGAGCGCTTGCCCGTCGGGAGCCCGGCGCTCTCCGAGCTCCCCTACCTGCTCGCCGAGGTGGCCGAGCCGGGCTGCCTGAAGCTCATCGGTCGGTTCCTGAGCCACCACGACGCCGAGGCGGTGGCCGCGGGCATCGAGGCGCTGGTGGAGATGTCGGATCCGTCGGCGGCGTCGATGTTGACGCCGCTCTTGCGCGACGAGCGTCAGGTCCAGATCGACGACGAGGGCGAGATCGGCCTCGTCTCCATCGGCGCCCTCGCCGAGGAGGCCAAGGAGCTCCTCTCGGAGCTCGACGCGCAGGCTCGCCGGACGGCCGGCCCCGGTCCCTCGGGCGGTCGCGACAAGAAGCCGCGGAGGTGACGTGACCATGGGAAGCGTACCGCCTCGCGCCCGCGAGATGTCGGCCTCCGAGGTCGCCGTCTTCGAGACGTTCGTCGTCCCGCGCTACCTGTCGCTGTTCGGGGAGCGCCTGCTCGACCAGCTCGTCCTCGGCAGCGACGCCCAGGTCGTGCACCTGCACTGCCGCACCGGCTATCCCGATCGGGCGGTCGTGAGCCTCCTCGCGGACGCGCACGTCTACGGCGTCGACGCGTCGCCGGCAGCCCTGGAGCTCGCGCGGGTGAAGGCGACGCAGAAGACGGGGATGGTGTCGGAGTACAAGCTCTTCGAGGGCTACCCGACGGAGTTTCCCAACGCCGCATTTTCGCACGGGATCTCGCTGCATCCGCTCGCCGCCCCGCGCGAGCGCGAGCGCCTCCTCGCCGAGCTCGCGCGCCTCGTCGCGCCCGCGGGGCAGATGCTCCTCGCCCTGCCGCTCCGCGGCAGCTTCCAGGAGATCGCCGACCTGATCCGCGAATACGCCCTCAAGCACGAGGCCAACGACGTGACCGCCGCCGTCGAGGCCGCGGCCCTCGTGCGGCCGACGCCCGAGACGCTCACCGCCGAGGCCGAGAAGGCGGGCTTCGAGTTCGTCGACGTCGACGTGAAGCCCTGCACGCTCAAGTTCCAGAGCGGCCGCGACTTCTTCGACGATCCCATCACGCGGCTCATGCTGCTGCCCGAGTTCCGGCTCAACCTCGGCCTCGCCGACTTCGGCGCGGTGATGGACTACGTGCGGCTGGCGATCGACAAATATTGGAGCCGCTCCACCTTCGAGCTCGGGGTCCAGGTCGGGTGCGTGACGGGGCGGCGGAAGAGCTGATCGGCGCACCCGCGGCGCCCAGCCTCCACGGGCGCGCCGACCTCGTGTCGGACGTCGGCGCGCGGCTCCGCCCCTCCGCCGTGGTCGCGCTCGTCGGCGCCCCAGGGGTGGGGAAGTCCGCCGTAGCGCGCGCCGTGGCGGACGCCTTCGGGGGGCGGTCGGCGCGCCACCGCGTCGTCTGGAACCAAGGGCTCGCCGACGAGGACGGGGCGGGCGCGGGCGACGACCCAGGCGGGCTCCTCGTCGTCGTCGACGGTGCGGGCGACGAGCTCGACGCGCGCGTCGACGAGGTGCGCGCGACGTTCCCCGAGGCCGCCGTCCTCGCGGTGGGCCTCCGCGCAGTGCCGGTCGCGGACGCGATCGTGGACGTGGCGCCGCTGCCGCTGCCGGCGACGCCTGCGGCGCTCGAGTCGAGCCCGGCGTGGGCGCTCTTCGCGGAGCGCGCGCGGGCGGTGCGGGGCGGTCTCGAGCTCGACGCCGCGGACCGTCCGTTCGCCCACGAGGTGCTCGCCGCGACCGACGGCCTGCCGCTCGCCATCTTCGTCCTCGCGAGCCAGCTCCGCAGCGCGTCGCTGCGCCGCTTGGCCGAGCGGCTGCGGTCGCCCGACACCACCACCGGCCGACGCTGGGGCGCGCCCCTCGTCGGCGCCGTCCGCGCCGCCACCCTGGGCTTGGGGGCGGGCGAGCTCTCCGTCCTCTCGCAGTGCGCCGCGATCCCGGCGCCGTTCGACGTGGAGACGGCGCTGGCGCTCGTCGCGGCGCCCGATGGCGTCGACGTGGAGGAGGCGCTCGTCGCGCTCCGCGAGCGCTCGCTCCTTCAGGCGACCTCGTTCGGGGGAGCGGGCATCGTCCTGCGTGTCCTCGGGTGCGTGCGCGACGTCGTGGCCGATCCCTCGGTCGCGGGGCCCGTCGCCGCCCGCCACGCCGCGCATTTTGCGAGGGCCAAGACCATCTCGATCGGGATGCCCGCGGACGTGGCGCGCGATCATCTGAGCGCCGCGCTCCTCGCGCTGCCGCCGGAAGATTGGGCAGGCGCGCGCGCGCTGGTGGAGCGCGCGGCCGCGCTGTGCCGTCGCGCGGGGAGCACACCTCGGCTCTCGAGCGCGGCGGAGGCGTGGGCGGCGCGCGCGCCCGCGGGAGGGGAGGCGCCGCTCCGCGCCTCCGCCGGCCTCCTCGCGTGTTTCGGGGGCGACTCGGCCCGCGGAGTCGCCTTGGCGCTCGCCGCGCGCGGCGACGCGCGCACCGACGAGGAGCGCGCCGCCACCCTGCGCGCGCTCGGGCTCGTGCAGTTCTTCCGGGGGCACCTCGCCGAGGCCCGGGCAGCGCTCGAGGAGGCGTCGCGCGCCGACCCGACCGACGGCGTGACGTGGGTGGATCTCGCGGGGATCCTCGTCCTGGCGGGTGACACCGTGAGCGCCGAGGCGGCGCTCGAGCGGGCGGCCGTCGAGGCCCGCCGGCGCGGCGCGCTCGACCTCGTGGCGTGGGCCGATCTCCGCAAGGCCGAGCTCCTCCTCGACCTCGGCGAAGAGGAGCGCGCGGCGCTCCTCCTGGACGCCGCGCTCGCGTACGGAGAGCTCCACGGCGACGCGAGGCTGCGAGCGACGGCGTCGGGAGATGTCGGCCTCCTCGCCCTGCTGCGCGGCGACGGCGCGCGCGCCGAGGCATGCTTCCGCGAGAGCCGCGAGGTGCTGGAGGGCATCGGCCTCGGGTCGAGCGCGGCGACGATGCGCTGGGCGATCGCGGCCGCCCACGAGGTCGACGAGCGCCCCGACGACGCGCTCGTCGCGTACGAAGACGCCGTCCTCGCGGCCCGCCTCGCGAAGAACGACCTCGCGCTCGGTCTCGCCCTCGCCGGGCTCGGGCGGTGCCTCGCCGATCGCCAGGAGCTCGATCGCGCCGACGCCCGCCTCGCCGAGGCGGCGCGGCTCTTCGACGGCACCGGCGACGCGCGGCGGAGGGCCGTCGTGGCGATCGCGGCCGCCCACGCGGCCATCGCTCGCGGCGAGCCGAGCCCGTCGAGCGCGCTCGAGGCCCCGGCGATCGTGGAGCTGTCGCGACGGTCGGCCGAGGTCCGGCTCGCGCTCACGCTCGCCCGCCGGCGGCTGGGCGCCGCCTCCGAGCGGCCCGCGACGCTCCGCGACGCGGTGCGCCTCGGCGAGATCCTCGTCGATCGCGACGGCGGATCCCTCCAGCTCCCCGACGGCAAACGCGTCGACCTCGCGACGCGCGGCGCCCCCAAGCGCATCCTCGCGCACCTCGTCGCCCGCTACGCGGCGGCCCCCCACGCGACGGCCACCCTCGAGGAGCTCTTCGCCGCCGGGTGGCCCGGGGTGCGGGTGTCGGCGCGGTCCGCCGCGAGCCGCGTCTACGTGGCGATCTCCACGCTGCGGGGCGCGGGCCTCGGGCCCATCTTGCGCCGCACCAGCGAGGGCTACGGGCTCGACCCGAGCCACCTATCCGACGAAGGATAGCAGGCGGCGCCGCTGCGGTGGAGGCGGCGCCGCTGCGGTGGAGGCGGCGGCGACGCCGGGAGCGAGGGGTCGGCTACTTGCAGTAGCCGTCGATGCAGATGAGCGGGCTCGCGCAGGCCTTCTCCGGCCCGCACTCGCTGCCGAGGTTGCTGTCGGAGCCGCAGACGTTGACCGTCTTGCCGGCGCCGGCGTCGACCGACTTGCAGACGTTGAACTTGTCGCTCGTCTTGCAAGCGTCCGTCGCCTTCGGATCGCAGCCGAGGTAGCACGAGTGGCGGAGGCAGACGCTGCCGCTCTGGCACTTGTCTTGGACGCCCTCGGTGTCGCAGACGAAGACCGGCTTCTGGTCGGGGACGCAGCCGCCGTCGACGCAGATGAGGCCGGAGGCGCAGGTGCCGCCGGTGCCGCACTTGTCGACGCAGTGCTGGGAGACGCACTTGAGGCCGGCGCCGCACTGCGTGTCGGAGGTGCAGGGGCCGGCGTTGCCGGTGCAGACGCCCTTCGCGAGATCGCAGGAGTAGCCGGTGGGGCAGGGCTTGTTCGCGCTGCAGGCGGGGGTGCACGCGCCCTGGACGCAGAGCGAGCCGCCGGCGCACTGGGTGGCGTCCGTGCACTGGTCGCCGGGGGCCACGCAGGAGCCGCTCAGGCACTTGTAGCCGGCGCCCTTCGACGCGCAGTCGCCGTCGGCCTTGCAGCTGCTCGACGAGGTCCGCGGGACGCACGACGCCTTGCCGCCGGAGAGCTTGCAGGTGTACGCGGCGGGGCAGCCCACCGTGGTGCAGTCGCCGGGGTGGCAGCGGCTGTCGGCGCCGCACGTCTGGCCCGAGGGGCAGTCGCTCGGCTGGGTGCAGACGGGGCCCGGGGTCGACGGCGGCGCGGTGGGGGCGAGGGTGCAGCGGTTCGCGCTGTCGCAGGTGTAGCCCGTCGGGCAGTCGTAGCTGTCGTAGCAGTAGTAGTTCGTGCAGGACGAGGAGTAGTAGTCGTCGGGGCAGCTGTAGCAGCCGGTTCCGCTGCAGACCCGATTGTCTCGGTCGGGATAGATGGGGCAGCCCCCGAGCGCGACGGCACCCAGTGAGAAGAGGACGAACCCGACGAGCTTCTTCATCTGCGCGTTCTCCCTAAGCAACCGTAGAGGCCTACCGGCACGGCGCGACAGTCGCCGCCGAGCGTCGCCTTGAGCGTAGCAACGGTCGTGCCCCGGGCAAAGGCGAGACATGAGGCGGAAATGACGACGGTTTTTGGCGCCAGGGTGGGGGACCGTAGCCATTCGTTCACGCCCCCCGTGGCGGTGGGAGTCATGGAAACCGCACGGAGATGCGGGCAAAGTTCTCCCAATCCCCTGTGCGTGATAGCGTCCGTACGACCCCGCGTATGGACGTCCAATGCGAGCGGTGCAAGACGGAGTACGAGTTCGACGACGCGCTCGTCAGCGGCCGAGGTACGACCGTCAAATGCACGAACTGCGGCCACCAGTTCAAGATTCGCCGCGAAGGCAGCGAAGAGGACCGGTGGGTCGTCACGGGTCCGGACGGCGAGCGCACGTACCGCTCGCTGCGTGAGCTGCAGAAGGCCATCCTCGCGCGCCAGGTCGCGCCCTCCGACACCCTCATCCGGGGGAGCCTCCGGCGCGAGCTCGGCGCGATCGCGGAGCTCGTGCCCTTCTTCGAAGAGCGCCGGCGGTCGTCGCGCCCGCCTCCGCCGGCGACCGAGCGCATGCCGTCGCGCCCGCCGGCCCCGCCCGGCGCGTCGCCGGCTGCGCTCGCCGCCCCGCCGGCGCGGGGACGCGTCACTACGAGCCACGGCTTTCCACCTCCACCCGCGCCCCTCACGTCGGGCGTCACGCCGTCGCCGTTGCCGCCGAAGAAGCGGCCGAGCGTCCGCCCGGTCCCCGTGGCCGCGGGCGCGCCGCGAACGCCCGTCCCGCCGCCGGCGCGACCCGCGGCGGTGACGCAGGATTTCGGCCCTGAGCCCGACACCGTGCGCATGGCCTTGCGCTCGTCGCTCGACGAGCTCGACCCGCCGACCAACCCGAACCCTCCGGCTCCGGCGCCGCGCCCCGCTCCGCCCGCTCCGACGCCGGTGTCCGCGCCGCCTCCGCCGGTCGAGCCGAACGTGCGCGTGGCGTCGGCCCCGCCCGCGCCTCTCGCCGCGGCGCCGCGGCGAGCGCCGGTGGAGCTCCCCCAGCCGGCGCCGATCGAGACGTCGTCGCCGCTGCCGCCGCCCACCGCGCCCGTGCGGTCGATCCACGCGGAAGACGACGACGCGCCCTCGCGCGACTTGCCACCGATGTCGCGGGGCTCGCGCCCCGTCGGCGGCTTCGTGGTGGCGTTCGTCGTGGTCCTCGTGCTCGGCGGCGTCGGGGCGTATTGGGCGCGGCAGACCCTCCTGTCGAAGCCCGCGGCGACGGTCACCGATCCGCGAGTCGCCGAGTTCGTGGCCGCGGGCGACAAGGCGCTCGCGGAGGGGAACCTCGAGCAGGCGAAGGAGAGCTTCGACAAGGCGAGCGCGCTCGCCGAGAAGGACCCACGCGTGCTCGTCGGCAGCGCCCGCCTCGCCGCGACGCGCGCCGACGCGCTCTGGCTCAAGGCGCGGCTCCTGCCCCCGGACGCGGTCGACGAGCAGCGCGCGACGCGCGACGCGCTCACCGATCTCACCGCGCGCGCGCGGCGCGCGGCCGACGACGCCACCGCCGCGGCCCCCGAGGATCCGGCGGCGATCCGCGCCAAGATCGACGCGCACCGGATCGCCGGCGAGCGCGAGGCCGCGCGCGCCCTCGTCGGCAAGGTGATCGGCAGCGCCGCGCAGCCCGACACCGCCTACGTCCTCGCCGCGCTCGACCTCGCCGAGCCCGAGCCTCTCTGGTCGAGCGTGCTCGAGCGCCTGCGCCTCGCCGCCGCCGCCGAACAAGGGCCCGGCCGCGGGCGCGCGCTCCTCGTCTACGCGCTCGCGCGCGCTGGAGAGGTCCCCCAGGCTCGCGCGGAGCTCGATCGCCTGGGGTCCATTCGCCCCCACCCGCTCACCAAGGAGCTGCGCGCGTTCGTCGCCAAGGCGACGCCGCGGCCCGCCGCGCTCGACGGCGGCCTCGCGCTCTCGTCGGTCGACGGCGGCGCCATCGACGTGGGCTCGCTCCCCGTGGTCGGCTCGAGCGGTGGCAACGCGCCGGTCGCGATGGCGGGCGACGCGAAGCAGCTCGTCGCCGCCGGTGAAGCGGCGCGTCAAAAGGGCGACTTCGACCGAGCGCGCATGCTCTACTCCGCGGCGCTCGACAAGAACCCGAATGATTCCGAGGCCTTGAACGGATTGGCCGAGATCGCGCACGCGGCGCACGACCTCGCGGGTGCGAAGGCCTCGTACCGGCGCGTGCTCGCCATCAACCCGAGCTACCTGCCCGCGCTGATCGGCCTCGCCGACGTGGAGTGGGAGTCCGGGGACGTCGCGGGTGCGCAGCGCGCCTACAAGGAGATCGTCGACCGCTTCCCCGAGGGCTCCTATCCTGCCCGAGTGAAGCAGCGCGCCGAGCCCCAAGCCCAGCCCACGCCGAGCGCGACCGCCGCGCCGAGCGCGACCGCCGCGCCGAGCGCGACCGCCGCGCCGCCGCCGCCCGCGCCGACGGCGAGCGAGGCGCCGTGAGGGCGAGGTCCGCGTGGCTCGCCCCCGCCGTCCTTGCGTTGGCGGTCGGCTGCGCGGGCCGGCCGAAGGCCGACGCCAACGAGTCGTCGCCGGCGCTCGCGAAGCACTCCGGGCCAATGGTCGCGGTGATCGACCTCACCAAGGGCGCGGCGGAGCAGGAGTCGTCGTCGCTGCTCGCCGCTCCCCACAAGCGCTCCTTCGACGACCTCCTGCGCGCGCTCGACGACGTCGCGAAAGACAAGGACTCGAAGGGCGTCCTCATCAAGCTCGGGAGCGCGAACCTCGGCATCGCCCGCGCGGAGGAGCTCGGGGACAAGCTGTCGACGCTGCGGGCGAAGCTGCCGATCCACTGCCAGGCGGACGGACTCACCAACGCCACCTTCATGGTGGCCGCGCGCGGGTGCACGAAGATCTGGCTCTCGCCCGCGGGCGAGCTCGAGACGATCGGCATCGCGGCGCAGGTGCTCTACTTCCGCAAGCTGCTCGCCGACGAGCTCAAGCTGTCGATCGACTTCCTCCAGGTCGGCAAGTTCAAGGGCGCCGAGGAGCCGCTCACCCGCGACGGGCCGAGCGCCGAAGCGCGGGAGTCGCTCGAGTCGGTGCTGCGCGATCTCCGCGGGTCGTGGGTGGGGGCGATCAAGCAGGGGCGAGGCGACGCCGTCGCCGAGCTCGTCGAGGACGGCCCGTACTCCCCGCCGAAGGCGAAGGAGAAGAAGCTCGTCGACGAGGTCGGCTACGTCGACGACGCGCTCGCCGCCCTGAAGACGGCGACGGGGGCGCAGCGGGAGGAGATCTTCTTCGGCAAGGGCTCACGCGCCGACAAGCAGGGCGACATGGGCGCGCTCGTGCGCGTCCTGTCGGGCGACGGCCCGACCTCGGGGCCGGTCGCGCTCGTGGTCGCGACCGGGAGCATCTCGATGGAGGGCGGCGCGAGCATCCTCGGCGGTCGCAGCGGCATCACCGAGAAGGACCTCGGAAAGATCCTCACCAAGCTCGAGAAAGAAGACTCGATCAAGGCCGTCGTCCTGCGCATCGACTCGCCTGGTGGCAGCGCGCTCGCGAGCGACCTCCTCTGGCAGAAGCTCATGAAGATCCGGAAGAAGAAGCCGATCGTCGTGAGCGTCGGGGACATGGCCGCGAGCGGCGGCTATTACCTCGCCTCCACCGCGAACGTCATCTTCGCCGACCCGACGAGCATCGTCGGGTCGATCGGCGTCGTCGGCGGGAAGATCGGGTTCGGGCCGGCGCTCGAGCGGATCGGCGTCCACGCGGAGACGTTCCCAGCGAGCAACAAGCCCGGCGCCGCCAACCGCGCGGCGTACATGTCCGCCGTCACGCCGTGGGACGACGCGACGCGCGCGCGCGTGCTCGAGACCATGAGCGGAGTGTACGAGCTCTTCCTCGCCCGGGTGGCCGAGGGCCGCAAGACGACGCCCGACAAGATCGCGCCGCACGCCGAGGGCCGCATCTTCACCGGGCGGCAAGGCAAGGAGCGGGGGCTGGTCGACGAGCTCGGCGGCCTCGAGCTCGCCCTCGCACGCGCCCGCAAGCTCGCCTCGCTCCCCGACGACGCGGAGGTCGCGGTGTTCGGGTCGCGTCGCACCTTCTTCGAGGGGCTCGACGACTCCGGCGACGCGGAGGAGCAGGCGCGCAGCGCCGCCGCGGCGCGCGCCTCGTTCGTGAGCGCGCTCGACGATCTGGCGCCGGAGCTCGTGCCGTTCGTGTCGAGCGTCGCACCCATCGCGTCGGGTGAGCGCGCCCTCTGCGCTGTGCCGTTTGCCCTCACGATCCGGTAGGAGGCATGAGCGACCCGAGCCTGCGCCGAAGAGCGACGCTGCCGCCGGACGCGCCCAGCCGGAGGGTGTCGACGCGTCCCATCGCCGCGCCGCTGGCGCGCCGGGGCGGGCGCGTCGCGGCGGAGGCGAGCGCGCGCGCGCGCATCGAGGAGGCGCGCGCCTCCGGCGACGCCGCCGCGGAGGCCGCGGCTTGCGCGGAGCTCGCGCGGCTGCTCGGCAGCCACGACCGCGACCTCGACGCCGCCATCACCGCCGCGATCCGCGCGCTGTCGCTCGGCGAAGATCGGGAGCTCTCGCAGCTCCTCGTGGGGTGGCTCGAGTGCCTGGGTGAATACGGGCTCGCGGCCGCCGAGCTCCGCAAGCTCGTCGCGAAAGAGGAGCGCCCGCGCGCGGCGCAGTACATGCTCAAGGTCGGCGTCCTCTACGCTCGCGCGGGCGACGCGGGGAGCGCGCGGGCGGCGTTCGAGGAGGCCTCGGCGCTCGATCCCCAGGACGCCCTCGCGAGCGAGCTCCTCGGCACCCTCGCGGTCTGGGCCCGCGACGAGGTGTCACCGGCGGTCGGCGCCGCGGCGTACGTCGACGCCGCCGAGCGGCGCGCGCGCGCGGGCGCGCCCGACGCCGAGCTTGAGGATCTGCTCCGCGCGTTCGAGACGGACCCGGCGAGCCCCCACGCGGCGCGAGGCCTCGCCGGCGCGCTCGAGAGAGAGGGCAAGGCCGCGGCGGCGGACGACGTGTGGCGCGAGCACGCGCGCGCGGCGCGCGCCGGCGGCGCCCTCGTCGCGGCGTCGGCCATCCACG